>JAJZZZ010000094.1 GCA_021797265.1 Thermoplasmata archaeon | reverse complement strand
TCCCTGAGGTATTTCATCACCAGGTTCTCCATGTGGGTAGCAAATACTTCCCTGGCGGCCTTTTCAGCAATTTTTCTTTTCACGTTCACCTTTTCAACCACTCCAAGCAATACTACATCAGGATTCTCAGGAAACAGAAGGAGGTCAATAACGAAACACATGACAGAAGCGACCAGGGAAGTCGCTGCTGCACTCCTGGAGACCTTTCTGGTAATTTTCCTCAGCCACAGGGGTGAAAGCGATATCAAGCCAAGGGCAATTAGAACCATGAAGTCAGTTATGTTAACAAGGAAATCCGGTTGTATCAGCGACAGAATCAGGATAAGAACTACGGTAAAAACCCAGGATGAATTTTTTACAACTCTGGGGAAAAACCCCTCCTCTGCCAGGGACATAAGATGCCTGGATGCAGCGATGAAGGCAGGCACAAATGTGGTTATGGTGGACAGCAGAAAAGCAGCAATGGTAACAACCTGGAATCTCGGGCCCAGAGCAGCTGAAACTACGTAAAACGCAGGGATTGTTGAGGCACTCAGTGCGCTGAGGTTCGGATGCACTGAATAGATTGTGAGGGAGTTGAATAGCATTATTAAGAGAGAAATGAGCACTGTAGCCTGCATGGAGAACGCCAGGTATTTCTCCTTAGGCATTGGCTTCAAGTGGAATATTTTTGATAGAAACGGAATCCCGGAAGTGTCCAAAGACTCCCTCACCATGGCCTGGATCTCCTGGAAGCCGAAAAAAAGGATAAACAGAAACCCCGTATTTTCCAGTATTTCAAATGGTATATTCCCGGTACTATAGGAGAAAAATCCGGAGAAATTCCAGTTTCCCACAATACCCAGTGAAAAACCCTGATAGAGAATAAGAATAACAATGGCAATGATCATGACAACCTGTGCGTATCCGATGGCTTTGAGATACCTTCTTTCAAAGAATGCGTTGATTACGAACCAGATCGCAAAGAGCCCTATGATCAATGAATCAGTGGCAGTGGCCCATATAGCTGGCATGCCGATGCTGGATAGAATTGCAGGGAGGGTTGAAAAGGTGAACGTGAAAAGAAAAATTGCTGAAAAGGCCGCCAGGGAAGTATTTGCTACCCACATGGAGAACCTGGTGATGAAATACCTCAGGGACTTCTCCCTTGTTACCATTTTTACAAATCCCGGTCCGCCAACCACGTCCAGGTGGTTTTGAACCGAATAACTGTACATGCCGGAGTAAATTCTTGAAATCAGGTAAGAAACCACACCGGCTATAACAAGGGATACGGTTGAAACGAATGCGTATTGCACTATGTTGACAGGGAGAATAATGAACAAAGGGGAACCGATTGTGGCTCCTATTCCAATTGCAAGAAGGGTCATGAATCCGTAGGTTGGCTTCATCTTGGGCCTGGACGGAGGGTGCCTTAATTTGACCCTGAAAGACTCAGGTGCTATGGAGATGAGTGTGATCCCGGTGACAATGGATGCAATGGCAGCTATGATCTCAGTATTGCCAGAAAACCTTGCTGTGGACGGGCTTCCGTTATGGACAAAAATTGCATAGATCATAGTTACTGAAATGAAGATAAAAAGCGCTCCCACTATGGTAGTGATGAGCTTGAAGGCCTTTACAATGGAATTGTTTATGCTCTGGCTGACTCTCAATTGGCATCAGTCACGGTAAGTCCCGCTTCCTTCATGTTATCAGACGCAAACCTTATGATCTGGAAAGCAGAGAGAAGCATTATTACCGAGATGATGAAATCCACAGCCAATATCACAGTGGACTCAATGGAATCAGGTGGCACAGATACAATATACGAGCCAAAGTAGTTCAGGATCACTTCCGGGTTGGCGTAATAGAAGAAAGTGGGAAAAATGAGCACAAGCCCCATGAACAGAAGGATCGATGAGAATGCCATCTGTCCGGCTGCCACAATGAAGAGCTTTCTGGGCTTTCTCCTCCTTCCGGATGAAATAAGGCTGACAAAGGCCCTAATATCAGGATCCGGGGTTTCCAGTATTTCGCTCTTCAGAGCCGCCAGGTAGGTTTCACTTCCTTTGGCAGGCGCAATAGTGGTTTTGATATCCAGTTTGAGTTTGTCAAGAAGCAATTTGTAATTCTCGTTTCCAGATTTGTTGCTATCTTCCAAGTTCCTCAATTGTTAGAGACTTGATACGAATATATATTTACTGCAGAATATGAGAAATAATTTTTTTTCATCAGGCATTAGCGGGAAATACTATTTGGAAAGGGAAAGGTATTTGTAAAATTTCAGCGATGAATTAAATTTCGGGAAAGAACGTACCTGGAGGCAGATATCCACATGTACAGGGGATCAGCTATGGCAAGGTATCTCAATAGCACCACAGTGAGATACAAAGGAAAAGCAGGCGGAGAGTGCAGCAATAGCCGAGAAACCCCTTTCATTCCGGTTGTGGTTTCATTTCTCTGGAAGTCAATGACATGGATGCTATCCTGGAGATATTCAAGCGGTATTCTGGAGTCGTATGTTTTGGAATACGACTGTAGTGTCAGGTAGGAATACTGGTGCAGGAAATCTATGTGTCTAAGAAAGCCCACAGATGCATTGCAGACGCCACATGCCCCGTCATATATGACTTGAAATCTTGCTTTATGGGAATTGGCTGTTTTCAGCAAAGGTCTGTTGTTGAGCACGGGCATTTGGAACAATATTATATTGGCGCCTCGTACTAAACTGTTATTGCAAGGGCTTTACTTCATTTTCCTGATCTTTTCAGATGAAGTGTAATAAGAGCGTGCACCCAGGTTCCTGGCCTCACTGGCAGCGTACGCACTCTGAAGCCCTTTCTGGCAGTAGAAAACATAGATCTTGTCCCTGCCGTTCTCCTCGATGATATTCCTGACCCTACCCAATCCGGAACTGATGGCGTCGTCATAGTGCCACTCATTGTAGCTCAGTTTGCTTCTGAGGTCCACAACAATTGAATTATCGGGAAGCTTTGTAATCTCAAAATCTTCATCAGAAAGGTTCCTGAGATATTCCTCAACTTCATTTCCCTTGAGAATTATCCTGTTCTTCAGAAGCTTTTCCTGGATATCATAATTTTCCATGTCCCTGTCAATGTCATCCGCCGATGCATTGAGCACGACAGTCTGAGAGAACAGGGCACAGAACTCACCCTTGCTGGTGGCCGGAAATGTGCCTATATCCCGTCCCATATCAGATATTTCATCCTTATCCATACCAATCAGGGGGCGATAAACGGGAATGTCAATTCCATGGTTTATGGCAAGCAGATTCTGAGGTGTCTGAGATGAAACCTGCCCGAGGGATTCTCCAGTTATGATTCCATATGCCCCCCTTTCAGCTGAAATTGCCAGGGCAAGGCTGTAAAGGATGCGTTTGTATGTGATACCCGGTATCTTGATCTTGTGGGAGAGAACCAGGAGTTCGACAAGTGGTTTTCCATCAATTATGTGTACCGTAGGGTTGTAACCCAGCGCCCAGTCCTTTATGAGTACGTTCGCTGCCCTTAAAAATTCCACTGTATCTATGGGGTGAGACAGGGACATGAATACAAAGTCCACCGGTGAGCCCCTTTTCATTATCATCCATGCTGCCACAGGAGAATCAATGCCACCTGACATCAGTGCCACCATTGGCGCTTCAGACCCCAAAGGAAGGCCACCGGGGCCGTTGTGGACTTCGGTGTAAAAATATGCCCTGTTGTTTCTCACCTCTATGTTTACCTCAACCTCTGGCTCGTCCAGGTTGACGCCGGATGAATACTTGTAAAGTGCATCCCCAACAATTACATTGAGGTCCTTGGTTGTGAAATTCTGCCCACCTGCCCTTCTGGACCTAACTGCGAACTTCTTCCCAGGCAGAATGTGTGAATAAAGCTCGACGGCCTTGTCAGCAAGCTCCTCAGTACGGTCATAAACGATTGAAACCACAGGAGAGAAACTCTTGACACCCATGGTTCTGCTGAGTACACCAAAAACCTGTTCCTGGCTGGAATATCCACTCAGAAAGATTCTTCCCCTCTCTGTGGTGAAATCTGCACGTTCTTCCATACGGGCAAGGCCATCCATGATATTGGACCTGAGCTTGTTGATCATCATGCTCCTGGCCCTGTTTCCCTTCAGGCCAACTTCAGAATAGCGCACGATAATCAACCTGGTCTCTTCAGCAACAGCCATATTTCATAACCTTCAAAACTTGAACGGCTCAGAGAGAAGCCCCACAAAAATGGGGTATTCCTTTGTGATCCATTTCCTCTGCCTGGCTTCCCTCAGTTTCTGTGTAACATGGGACCAGTCAGAGAGTGAATCTGTTTCATACATCACAACAAATTCCTGGTCTGAAATTCCGTATGAATACGTGGTATAGGACCTTATATCCTTGTTTTCCGGGTTGGAGGTGGCCATTGCAATATGCTCACCCATTATGGTTTTCCTTTCTTTGGCATCAACCAGGTACCACTCCGGGTCCTTGTTCATGGGGTAACACACAAAATACTTCATTGGAGTAAAATTCAGGGACTTTGACAGTTCTTCACCCGCTTTGAGGTAAGGGGAGTGTTCGTAAAGTGAAAGCATGCTGTAATTCTCTTCTCCAAGGCCCCTCAATGCACGTTTAAGGTTTTCCTTGAAAGCCAGGAGCCTTTCAGGTTCAGATGAAGAAAGCCAGACCAGAAGGTCGCAGGAATGCCTCACTGACCTGTAGGTTCTAAGGTGGATGAGGTTCTTCCTGGACTCCACGAAAAATTCCTCAAGCTCCCCGAACAGTTCATTCTGGGATTCCCGGGATAATTTCCAGAACTCATTGTTGAATTTGCACGAAAGCACTGATATGTAAATTTCTTTGCTCACTTCTTTCCTGCAAGAATTTCAACTGGGTAATTATGGGTTTGCATATTTGTCAGCAATCCGCATATGATAAATGCGTTTGTTAATCAGTGACACGCAAAAATACGGTATTCAGGGAAACTTTTTATAACCGTTGCTTCATGATAAGTCATGGGTAACGAGAACCTTTTTGACTCACTGAACGCAGTTGAATATTATGTGGGATCGGCAAAGCAGTGGGCATTTTACCACCAGCATGCGCTGGGGTTTGACCTTAAAGCTTATGCTGGCCCCGAAACAGGAGTCAGGGACCGTGTATCCTATCTTTTGCAGCAGAACAATGTAAGGCTTGTCTTCACAAGTTTCCTGAACTATGAGTCTCCAATCGCCGATCACGTCAGGCTGCACGGGGATGGCGTCAAAGACGTATCCATGAAAGTAGAAAATATAGGGGATACACTTGATTTTGTCAAGAAAAGGGGCGTTGTCAAGGTTAGAGGTGAAAACAGCATCAAGGGTGATTTCGGCACTTACCGGACTGCTGAGCTTGCCACTTACGGTGAAACTGTACACACGCTTACCGATTTCTCTGAGGCTGGATCAGATATTCCTGCAGGTTACGAAGAGTTGAACATTAAAGCAAAACCGGTCGGCCTGAAAAAGATCGACCACGTGGTGGGCAACGTCGAAGACAGGATGATGGATTCATGGGTCGATTATT
>JAJZZZ010000093.1:1296-5568 GCA_021797265.1 Thermoplasmata archaeon | reverse complement strand
TATGCAGCTGTTGACATCTCATCGCATGGAATCAGGCTGCTGAATATTATCCTCATAGTTGCTGGAATTATCTCAATATCCGCATTTATATTCATAGAGGGAAAGGTTTCCAAACCACTCCTGCCTATGCGTGTATTCAAAATAAGGGTCCTCTCATTCTCTCTTCTTGCATCATTCTTTCAGAGCCTAGGTTTTCTTGCTGTTGTCTTTATCATAATAATGTACCTGCAGGGTGTGCGCGGCCTTACTCCGTTCGACAGCTCGCTCCTTCTCCTTCCAGGTTATCTCATAGGCAGTCTGCTTGGACCCAGGTTCGGAAGGCTTACTGACAGGATCGGTTCAAGAACACCTGCAACAGCCGGACTTCTGATGATGGGCGTTTCCATACTGGTATACTCTACACTGACTGTCTCAGCATCCCTTTATATCATTTTGGTGGCATCTGCACTTACTGGCATAGGTTCGTCAATGTTCTATCCCGCAAACAACAGTGCTGTTATGGCCAACTCCCCAAAAGATCTGTACGGCATGTCATCAGGCTTTCTGAGAACGATGTCAAACATAGGCATGCTTGGCAGCTTTGTAATATCAATATCCATTGCAAGCCTTAGCGTTTCAAGGGCGGTGGCATTTGAAGTGTTCGCAGGGGTTGGAAAGCTTCTAGGGAACGTATCCGCTTCATTCATGGTAGGCATTCACTATTCCCTTTATGTGTCCCTGGGAATAATAATGGTTGGCGCAATCCTGTCATTTATAAGGGGGAAAGAGAACAGACAGGCATCAGTGCATGCTTAGAACAGTTTTCCAATAGTTCCCTGTGTGAATTATTAATAATGCGTCAGCATGTTTCACCATGGTTAAGGCAGAGGATCTGAAGAGGGAACTTGGAAGTATAGTCATTACAGACCCAGTAATGATGAAGCCCTACGCAACTGATGCTTCTTACTTCGAAGGGGTCACTCCTCTTGCGGTGGCAATTCCGGAAAATGTTCAGCAGGTCAGGAGGATTATGTCTTACTGCAACAGCAATGGCATAAAGGTTGTAGCAAGGGGAGGTGGCACATCTCTCACCGGATCTTCAGTCCCAACAGAGAATTCAATCCTTCTGAGTATGGCCAGATTTGACAGAGTAATTGAGGTTAAGCCGGAGGACAGATTTGCAATTGTTGAACCCGGCGTAAGGCTTGACTCCCTGAATGAGCAGCTTTCAGATATTGGGTTTTTCTACCCGCCTGACCCGGCAAGCTCCATTGCAGCCACAGTGGGCGGTTCAATATCAACAAATGCAGGCGGTCTGCGGGCATCAATGTACGGCACCACTAAGAACTGGATCCTTGGCCTGGAGGTTGTCCTTCCCAATGGAGATCTGATAAAAACAGGAGGAAAGGTACTCAAAAGGACAGCGGGATATGACCTCACGTCAATGTTCGTAGGTGCGGAAGGAACCCTGGGCATAATTACAAAGGCGACCCTCAAGATATGGCCAAAGCCAGAAGCCACTGGAAGGATACTTGCATACTACAGGGATATTGAAACAATAGGCCAGGCAATTTCGGAAATGAAGAGGATCGGCATCACACCTCTTATTGCGGAATTTCTAGACAGAATTACAATGGACTCTCTTCAGAGCTCACGCGGAATAATATTTCCGAAGGATGCCAACTATATGCTCATCATAGATGTGGCCTCTGAAGAGGTTGCCATTGAAGGTGAGCTGGAAAAGGCTAGGAAGGTACTGGAGAAATACCGACCCACAGAAATTGAGACAACCAGAGATAAGGAAAGGATGGAGAAAATATACGAAGCAAGGAAAGGTGCATATTCTTCACTTCTTAACCAGAGAAAAACAATGTCCGAAAAGGTCGTGATAGGCGATATCGTTGTCCCCGCCTCACATCTTCCTGAAGCTCTCAGAGAAGCCTCAGCAAAACTTAAGGAGCACAATGTAAAGGCGGCGCTGTTCGGGCACATAGCGGACGGAAACATACATGCCAACATATATGCAGACCTTGCAGATGAAAAGAACATGTCCGATGTGGAGGCATTCCAGAAGGATCTGGCTATGATCTCTATCAAACACGGAGGAAGCGTTTCCGCAGAACATGGCATAGGCCTTGAGAAAAAAGAGCTTCTGGAGATGGAGCACCAGATGAATGATAACAAAACAGTTCTTGATTTGATGAAGTCCGTCAGGGGAATATTTGATCCGAATGGGATACTGAACAGAGGTAAGATGTTTGACTGAGACAATAAGGGAGATGCTGGAAGAAGAATCATCCAAGTGCATCAGCTGCGGGTTCTGTGAAAGTGTATGCCCTACACTACCGGATTCAGGCTACCAGCTTTCCAGAGGGGCAAGAGGCCGGGTAATCCTTGGCAGGACTATTGCAGAAACTGACATTAAAAGTGCACCACTGAAATCATTCTACGATTCATTCTACTCATGCCTAGACTGTTTTGCCTGTCTTCAGGTTTGCCCGGCAGGGGTCAATGCAGGAAAGGTGAGCCAGCTTTCAAGGGAGCTCATAATAGAAAATACTGTGCCCTCTGAGAGAGATCCGGTGGCGGAGATGATCGTTAACGTAACAGAGGCAACAATGAATCCACTGGGCCAGGGAAAGGCCATGGCTTCATGGTCCAGGGGTCTTGATTTTGAAAAAGATTCGCCTTATCTCCTGTACACCGGGAATATGTATCAGCTCATGTCTTACACTGGCCCTCTGAACTCAATGCGTTCCATGATGGGTCATGGATTGTCTGGGGCCATGGCAAGGCTGATTGCTTCAAGGCCTTCTCTTTCCTCAATCATGGGTTTGCAAAATGACAGGAAGATTGCAGAGAGGATGAATGGGATACTCCGCATCATATACAACCTCCTCCGGAAATCAGGAATAAGTGTCTGGTACCTGGGCACATCAGAGCCATATCCTGGAACATTCATAAGTGATCTTGGCTACACTGAAAAATTCAGAAAGTACGCTGAGAGAGTATATGATATTCTGAAGAAAACAGGGAAGAAGATAATAGTCATAGATCCACACACATACGATCTTATGGTCAATATCTATCCCAGGATAATTCCTGGATTCGATCTTGAGATTATCTATTACCTGGACCTCATAAAGGACATATCATTGAATAAAAATAGCATGAAAGTGGCATTCCATGAGCCATGCCATCTTGTACTCAGAAACCCTCAGAAAAACACTCCAAAGGAGATTATCGAAAAGAATTTCATTATGCGCCTCTCAAAAAGAAGCGGCAAAAAAACCATGTGCTGCGGAGGCCCAACAGAACTTCTCTTTCCGGATCTTACAAAGAAAGTATCTGATAGGAGATTCAAGGATCTGCAGTCCCTGGGCGCCGATAGAATAGTTACAGCCTGCCCAATATGCTTTGCGAACCTGAATAAGAACAGCAATGTCATTGAAATCTCAGAACTTATCGCCTCAAATTTGGCGTAAGGGAAATTATATAGGGCTTCCACAACTTAATGGTACTTATGAGGCTAGTGGATATGCATCAGGACCTCGCATTCTCATCCATGAGGATGGATGTCTTCCAGAAGGCAGAACAGTCTAACATTTCAATGCTTAGAGACCTGGAAAGTTGCGTCATTTTCGGTTCAATTTTCCCGCACATTCCGTTAGTCACTGGACAGCAGGGAGATGCTTCCATGGTTACAACTCCCTCCAGGGATATGCTTCTCAACCAGATCCTTTTCTACAGGAAAATGTGCAGGGACGAGTCCCTGGGTCATGTCACATCCAGGGCAAATCTGGAGAACCCCGGGATCAACATTCTGTTTGCGCTGGAGGGGACTGATTCACTTATCGCAAATTCAGATATTGATATGCTTCACACCCTTGGAGTCAGGTCCTGTGGACTCACATGGAATTATGACACGAAGTTTGCATCCTCCTGTCACTCGAAGAAGGATTATGGCCTGACAGGATCAGGGGAGAAACTTGTTGACGACTGCAACAGGCTAGGCATTGCAGTTGATCTTGCCCATTCAAGCAAAAAGACCATACTGGATACCTGTTCCTTATCGTCGAGGCCAGTATTATTCTCCCATGGTAATGTAAGTCCATTAGATCCCCATGTGAGGAACATTGATGATCAGAGCATAGATGCAATATGTTCCACCGGTGGCCTCATCGGAATTACAGCAATACCTCAAACTCTTGGGCGGGAGCCATCTATAGAAAGGATGGTAAAACATGCCACCTATGTTGGGGAGAATTTCGGATGGGAACATGTGGCAATAGG
>JAJZZZ010000093.1:0-1196 GCA_021797265.1 Thermoplasmata archaeon | reverse complement strand
TGCAGTCAGGCGTGATGACACGGAGGTCACACCATATGGAAAGCTCAAATCCTCCGCCGAGGGTATAACCCTTCATCTCTGCAATGGTTATCTTAGGTATTTCTGACAGCATCCGGAAGATTCTCTCCCCTCTTCTGGAATTTTCTGCAAAATCCATGGTGCTGCTGAAGAACTGGTTGAGCTGAGCTCCAGCAGACAGGTTGTTTCCATTTCCGCGGATGATTATTACCCTTGTCTCCTTTCTATTCCAGAGAGAAAGTAGATTTTTCTCGAGTGATGTCAAAACTTCCAGGCTCAGAAGATTGTTTCTTGTGTTCTCTATTGTGAGGACAGCTGTGTAGTCTGAATCCCGGAGTTCGAGTTTGACAGGGTCAGCCTCAGACACCACAGTAGTGGTGGTGCTGGATTCCCTCTTTTCTTTCTTTTCAGAAGATAGCTGTTTTCCGGATATTATCTCCTTCAGCTTTCCGTTTGCGATTGAATCAGCAGGTTTGAATAAGTCTGTCCTGAACTTTTCGCTCAGCTTCAACAGCTTATTCTTAATTTCAGCGTTCGTGAGGCTCTCAGCTACTGAAATTGGCCCAAAGGGTCTGTTCATGCCAAGCTTCACTCCTGTCTCTATATCCGAAGGAGCGGCTACATTCTGCTCGAGCAGCCTGACAGCTTCATTTATCTCAATGGAGAGAACATCCATGAGGTCGATGACTGTTGAAGCTTCTGCCTTAGGAATCTCCGCTTTTCCATCCTTCCAGGAATAAAATCCCTTCCCTGTCTTTGCGCCGAGTCGGTTCTCCCTCATCATATCATGGAAAATGTGGCATTTTCCATATTCAGGGTTAAGGGCTTCTGCATAGTACTCCAGGGAATGAGCCATCGTATCTATGCCTACATAATCCATCAGCTCATATGGGCCCATGGGCAGACCCTGAGCTTTGGCGAAGGAATCCACTGCCTCAGGTGGAGCCATCTTCTCCTGGACAATGAGACCAAATAGAAGGCTTTCAGGCGCATTTATCCTGTTTACAACAAAGCCTGGGGTGTCCCTCCTTACAAGTATTGGCGTTTTGCCCATCTTTCTGGCCAGATTCATTAGCGTTTCAGCTGTTTCATCCGATGTGGCCTCGGAACGAATGACCTCAACCAGTTTCATGACTATTGGGGGATTGAAAAAGTGAAAACCTGCCAGCCTTGATGGA
>JAJZZZ010000092.1 GCA_021797265.1 Thermoplasmata archaeon | reverse complement strand
TTTGCAAGATGGTGGTTTCCCTGCATCCCATGAATGCTCAGATCCTCAACCACAACTGTACCGTAATGCTTGGCTATCGCTGTTGATACCTTATGATTGAAATCTGTCCTCGCATCCCTGATTTTCTGGTGAATCTTCTGCACTTTCACAATCTGCTTCTTCCTGTTTTCTGATCCCTTCTTTTTCCTTGACAGCCTCCTCTGTTCTCTCCTTAGCTTCTTCTCTCCTGTCCTCAATGCATTCAATGGTTCAACCTGCACGCCGTCTGAGGTGGTGAGGAATGATATGATTCCCATGTCGATACCGATTATGGCATCCACTCTGGTTAATTCCTCATCAGTTTCATACTGAATCGATGCATAGTAGCGTTCAACATCCCTGGTTACAAAAATCTGCTTTATGTTTTCCGGAATGCTGGATTCATCACGGTAAACAATACCGTCCATGAATTTGGGAATAATCAGTCTATTTTTCTTCACCTTAAAACCTGACGGTACGATAAAATACTGGTTGTCTTTCTTTGATCGGAACGTTGGATAATCTGTATTGTGCCTGAAAAACGATCTGAATGCCATGTTAAGTCCTTCTTCAATGCCGTTAACATCTTCATGGTGTCAAATACTGAAGGACTCTTCTTTTCATTTTTGTGTTCAGCATAGTACTTGTTTCTCACTTCAAGGAAGTGGTTCCATACAAAGCGGCATGCCCCAAAGTGCTTCTCAAGAAGAATCTTCTGTTCTTCGTTGGGATACAGTCTCACTTTGAGGGCTTTAATCATTGCTTACACGCATCAATCCTTACCAATAAACATTTCGCATTCATCCCGCAACTTAAGAAGTGGGCTTTCTGCTTGAATGATCGTAAAAGCTCCCAAGTGAGGTGATATATCTTACAATAATCCACGGTGTAGTTTATGATGAAGTGCCAGCAATGGCATAAATGCCATACGGATAGCATCTCTGAGCATATTTACCATTTCTAATACAGGCCGGTCTGACCAGAGATATAATTTTTGCCATGTTCTAATTTTGGATGCCGAAGTGCAGGAACCTACTTTATATGCCACATAGTTAATTTATATGTATGGAAAATGACATTCTTGAGGAACTCAAGAAGATAAGATCTCTCCTGGAGCCAAAACCAGCGCCGCCACCCCCTCCCACCAAGGGGCTGTTGAACCAGTTGAAGGATTTCTTTTCGCAGTACAAGGTACTCGGAATGGCAGTTGCATTCATCCTTGGCCTGTATCTGGGCGCACTTGTTCAGGCACTGGTAACTGATATTCTGATGCCCATCATACAGTATGCCACCCCTCCGGGTGTTTCATGGGAATCTATAACACTGGGCCCATTTCTGGTGGGTCCGTTTGCAGGCGCACTCCTGACTTTCTTCCTTGTTCTGCTTATCGTATTCGCAGTGGTAAAGGTTGCAGAAAGAGCAAAGATCAAGTGAAACAATGGCCAATTTGTCTGCATTAGCCATACTAAAAAGCCCAGCTTCAACCTGATATAATTGCTTCCAACCCATTCATTCAGAATTGATTCTAATGGATTGAAGAAGGCAGATAATGCCATCCACTTTTCTGACATACTCCCACAGCTAAAGCATGTGGGGTTATCACTTCTTCTCCGTTTTCGCCCTCATCCCTCACAGTCAGGACGGTTTTGCTGGAACCTATTACAGAGTTCTGGCGTCTTTCCAGCCCTGAAAGTTGCGCCTCTGTGGGTATCACTGATCCACATGCATGCATCCCTGTCTGCATGCAATCGAGATATGCCCTCTGCCCATTCCTCTGCCAAGACTGCAGAACGGAGACATTCCCAACCTCATGCCGAAGTCCTTCCGGATCAATCACTGCATGGGGAATTTTCATGCATGACTTTCTCATGATATTTCACAGAAGGAGTTTCATGCCTGAATTTCAATGCCATTGCGAGATATATATGTTCGCATCAATCCCACGACTTAAGCCGTGGGCTTTCTGCTTAAACGATCGTAATTTTTCTAATAAAACCTGACATATTTCAACAGGGCAAAAAAAAATTAACCATAAAGACCTGGTTTTTGTAAGCTGTCTATTTACCACTTCTCTGCAGAATCCTGTCAGTTTCACCTGAAAATCACTATACAATAGAATGACCTGCTCTGAGTTACCGCATTTCCGGAAACGAAGGATTTACTTATTGACACTAGTGGGTCTGCCCGGATTTGGACCGGAGTTTCCAACTCCCGAAGCTGGAAGGATACCAGGCTACCCCACAGACCCTTTCCTGGCAAGATAACATGCGTGGATATTTCATTTTCCCTGGTCTTTATAGCAAAATTCACCCGAATTGATTTGCTGTATTAATAATTTATGCAAGTGTAAGGGTATTTCATTCAATTTACCGCCTCATTTTATTTGGAACTACTATCGGTTTGATATTTCCTCGACATATGCCGAAAGCATACATTAACAGAAAGGGAAGAGCTTAAATATTTTACAAAATAAAGAGAATTAAGAGTTGGAATTGTCGCGAGTTCCTCCGTATTCCCTGATATGGCAGGAATAGCGCAATTCACATGGGTGCGTTGTGATGGAAAAAGAAAAACTGAAATCTGTCGAAGAGTGGATTGAGAGTGTTGTAGATCTGGTTACACCAGATAGGGTGGTATTCTGCGATGGTACCGAAGAGGAATACAAATCAATAATCAGAGAGATGCTTTCGAGCAATGAGCTGATCAAGCTCAATCAGGACACATACCCTGGGTGTTACCTCTCCAGAAGCGATCCACGGGACGTTGCCAGAACAGAGAAGGCTACATTCATTATATCACAGGACAGCAAGCAGGTGGGTCCCCTTAACAATCATATGTCCCTGGAGGAGTCAAACGGGATTGTTGACAGGCTGCTGAAGAATTCAATGAAAGGAAGAACCATGTACGTGGTTCCCTACATAATGGGACCTGAAAACTCCCCCTATGCAGAGGTGGGAGTAGAAGTTACAGACAGCCCTTACGTTGTTGTGAATATGTACATTATGACCAGAATGGGGCATGTTGCTCTCCAGAAAATAAGTGAACGTGGAGACTTCATAAGAAGCATCCATGCTTCCCGTGATCTTGACCCTGAAAACCGCTATATTCTTCATTTCCCCTGGGAGAGGCCCAGCATCGATGCACATGTTGTCAGTATAAATTCAGCCTATGGGGGCAACGCATTGCTCAGCAAGAAATGCCATGCCCTCAGGATTGCTTCTGTGGAAGCCCGCCAGCAGGGCTGGATGGCGGAGCACATGCTCATACTTGAAGTTCAGAATCCTGAAGGCAGGAAATATTATTTTCTCGCTGCGTTTCCAAGTGCAAGCGGAAAGACAAACCTTGCAATGATCAATCCCCCTGCTGAATATGCCAGGAAAGGGTGGAAAACACGCCTCATAGGGGACGATATTGCATGGATACATCTTGGTGAAGATGGGCGGCTGTACGCAATGAATCCAGAAAATGGATTTTTCGGAGTGGTGCCCGGGACAAACAGTAAAACGAACCCCAATGCCATGAAGTCCATTAGCCATGACACAATTTTCACAAATGTTGCACTCACGGATAAGAAAGAGCCCTGGTGGGAAGGTTTGCCGGATACTGGCGGTGAAATTATTGACTGGCAGGGAAGAAAATTCATGAGGGGACAGGGAACAAAGGCTGCCCATCCAAATTCCCGTTTCACGACACCACTGGCAAATTACCCGGATCTTTCCAGTGAAGTCAATAACCCCAATGGAGTACCGGTGACAGGCATAATATTTGGAGGGAGGCGGGGGGACACAGTTCCCTTAGTGTATCAGGCTTTTGACTGGGTTCACGGCGTGTTCATGGGAGCAACAATGGGCGTTGAGCAGACAGCTGCAGCAGAAGGGAAAGTTGGAGACATCAGGAGAGACCCAATGGCCATGAGACCTTTCTGCGGGTACAATATTTCAGACTATTTCCAGCACTGGATTGACATTGGAAATCGGGCAAGCCATCTTCCAGGAATATTCTATGTAAACTGGTTCAGACGAGACAGTAAAGGATCATTCATATGGCCCGGTTTTGGTGAGAATCTGAGAGTGATTGAATGGATGATAAACAGACAGGAGAACCGTGCTGGAGCCATCAAGACAGAAATTGGCTACATTCCTGACGGCGATTTCAACCTGAATGGCGTGGATCTGCCGGATGATCACAGGAAACTGCTGTTCAAAATCGACAGGAACGAATGGAAAAAGGAGGTAACAGAAATAGGAAAGTACCTGGATTCACTGGGACCAGAGCTTCCCGGTAAAATAATGGAACAATATACAATGCTCAGGAACAGATTCCAGTTTTCCTGAGGCAAAATTATAATCTATTTTAAGATCAGTAAGACCTTGAGCCGCCGTAAGTGCGGTTTCCGGGTCTTCTTCTGTTATTGCTGTAACCGGGTCTGCTGCCCATATTCCTTCTTGGCCTCTGGCCACCGCGCATGCCCATTGAAATGCTGTCACTGATGTGGGCAAAAGGTTCCTGATCCAGTTCTATCCTGCTCATGTGAATCTTCACGTTTTTCTCTATATTCTTTATGAGATTCATCTCGTCGTCATAAATTATGCTGAAGGCCGTTCCATTCTTGCCCATTCTTGCTGATCTGCCAACCCTGTGCACATAGACCTCAGGTTCCCCCGGAAGATCAAAGTTAATTACATCTGATACGTCGTCTATGTCAAGCCCTCTTGCTGCAACATTGGTAGCCACCAGAAACTGCGCGCTCTTGCGGAACTGTTCAAGTGAATGCTCCCTCTGTGCCTGTGTCAGGTCGCCATGCATAACCATTGCGGAATAGCCCTGCTTCACCAGTATCTTGTATATGTAGTCAGCGCCCCTCTTGGTCTCGGAAAATATGATGGATTTCGGAGGCTTGTATTCATTAAGGTAAGCCAGCAGAGTTGCAATCTTTGAATGATCAGCAGAGAATGCGTAGCTGTGTGATATTGTGTTAACTGTCAGAACCTTTTCTTCGCCAACCTTAATGAACTCAGGCTCATGCATATGTTTCTTTGCCAGTTTGAGGATCCTTTCCTGTACTGTTGCTGACAGCAGCATTGTCTGCCTTGTTGCTGGTGTCTTGGAAAGGATGTATTCAACATCCTCAATAAAGCCCAGATCAAACATAATGTCGGCTTCGTCAAGAACAACAAACCGAACTCTCGAGAGGTCAAGTTCTCCTCTCTTCATGAGATCGATAAGCCTGCCGGGCGTTCCAATTATGATGTTTGTTCCCCTGTGTATGTTCTGTATCTGCCTTTCAATGCTTACCTTTCCATAAACAACGGTTGATCTTATGCCAGAAGACATGCCCATCTGTGATGCAACCTCGTAAACCTGCAGTGCAAGTTCCCTGGTGGGTGCAACAATCAATGCTGCGTTTCTGTCTTTCTTCTCAAGCTTCTGAATGATGGGAATCAGAAATGCACCAGTCTTCCCGGTGCCGGTCTTGGATCTGACAACCATGTCAGTTCCTTCCAGTGCCAGAGGAATAGCTTTCTCCTGGACTTCAGTAGCTTCGTCAAAACCTATTTTGTGCAGTG
>JAJZZZ010000007.1 GCA_021797265.1 Thermoplasmata archaeon | reverse complement strand
TTGAGTCTATGTGCTGGAATCCTGATGAGTGGCTTCCAAAAATAAATGTCAAGGATGTAAAATACACAACGGACGATGTTGTGAAACTCGCGGGCATTCTGAAAAAATATTTCAACAGGGCCATTGAGGAAGATCCAGACGAGTGGAATGCGACTATGGAAGCATTGTACAGCGATGAGGCTGAGGACTTCATTGCCAATACCATGGCCAGTTGCATTATCCCGTCTGTAAAAGCCTAAATTTTTAGTTGCCATGAATGGATACTTTTATGAATTGGACATAGAGATGGCACTGGAAAATGAAAGAAGAGTTAAATGGATGGACAGGAAAGGGCATATTGACCTGATGCTGCTCGATCCAATTAGCGGCATCATAGTTTTCCGTGCTGTGGATAATGAAAGTGGGCAAAACTTTTATGGATGGAAGACACTGGGGGATTCCGAGGTGCAGGGGGTAATGACTGAGGACCAGAATCCCCTTTTTGTATTCCCATCCTATTAATTTTTGTAGCCGAAAGGCAAGGAGGTGTGAGAAAGTATGACAGAAAATAAGAATCCGCCGGTGAAAGTACCGGTCTACGACGAGAATGAGAGGGTGATAGCAATGGTGAACTACACCGAGAATCTGGACATGTGGAATGGTCATGACTGGACCAATGGGGGCGCAGGACACCACTTGGGTTTAACAAAACTGAAGAGTGGAAAGTATGTCCTTGTGCATGGCACAAACTGGGAAGGCGAGAGTGACCATGGCGAGATAATATCGCCAGAGGCTGCACTGGACCATATTCTCAGGGCAGGATCACTTGATCTGCTGGAAATGAAGAAATTCAGCGATCTGAAAACCCTGATGGGGACTAAACTGGAACAGGAAATGGATGACGAATAAGGTCATGCTAAACCTTTAATTTATTTTGTAGCCCGGCATTGCCGGGGGGAGAATGGATAAGATGAAATGCAAATATTGCGGTAAGAAGATCCGCAAGGTATACATGAGAATTGAGGGCTTCAGGGATACAAGATTCTTCAGTTATAGGGATGAATACGGTAACCCTGAATGCCCGAAGAATACAGTGGATATGCAGCCAAGGCATTCCCCTGAGAAGTAAAGCCTGACGCTGCCTTTAAGAGGCACGCCGGGATATTTTTGTAGTCCTATGCAAGAGGGCATAGGCAGGAGAAAAAAAGAAATGCAAGCTATAGAGACAGGATATTTCGGGAAAGAAAGTACTTCTTTCCTTGAGAGTTTGAAAGTGACAGCAGACAGCAGAAGGGCATACGGTTGGGACTGGAGAGTTTCGACCTTAGACATATCTGCGGAGAGGGGAATGCTGAAAGTGCAATCCCCTAACGGCGACATAAGGACCCTGAAGCCCACAGTATGGGCTCACGGCCAGATAGCAGAGAAGACAGGCATACGCAAGGAGTATTACGACAGGATACTTGATGAGGCATCCATAGCCGGGAAACCGGACATCTATGGGTCCAACGTCAATTACTGGCTGCACGAATACCCCAAGGTGGTGCTGGTCAGGCAGTTCAACAATGAACTGATTGGACTGTTATCTGACAAGTACCGCGTCATAGACAACTATGATGTGGCAATGGGTCTTCTTAAAGCCGTTGCGCAGAAGGTCAAGGAGACCGGTCACCAGATGAGAATGGCCCACGCTTACGTCTCACCGCAGAGCATGAGCTATACGGTGTATGACGAAAACAGCGAGGTTACGCTGCCATCGAACCCCAAGGATAAGTACTGGCTCGGAGTGTCCGTGAAAAATAGCGAAGTTGGATATACGGCATTCGAGGTGGCCCCTCTGATAGTGAGGCAGGTCTGCACCAATGGAATGATACGGGAAAACCCGCTCAGGAAAAGGCACATTGGCAGCAGAGGCGAAGAGGGCGACATCTGGTCAGACCGTACCAAGGTGATAGAGTCGGAGTTGGTACTCAGTCAGGTGACTGACATGGTAAATTACGCTCTGGACAAGGAGAACATTCAGGACTACCTTAGCAAGCTGGATAAACTTAACGAGGTCCATGTGGATCCCACTGGTTTTGTCAAGGCATCCGAAGTGTTCAAGGTGAACCAGAACGACATGAAAATCATCATGGGCGCCCTTGAATCAAACACCGCGTACAGTCTGATCCAGAGTATGACATCCTACGCCAACAAGCTGCTGGAATCAAGCCCGACCCCTGAAAAGGGAACGGAACTCCAGAGGCTCGCAGGCAAGATCATAGAAGACAAGGACATCTGGAAAATGCTGGAAGGGAACTAATTCCCTAATTTTTTAATATATTTTGTAGTCCCATGCGGCAGCATGGGCAGGAGAGAAT
The DNA here is from genome assembly GCA_021797265.1 of Thermoplasmata archaeon. The sequence continues at coordinate 19,182 of JAJZZZ010000007.1, read as the reverse complement.
AGAAATTGGAAAATGAACGTATTTATAAGTTGGTAGATGAACAACTGAAAGAGATGGAAGAACATAAACAGAGGATTTATGAGAAATTATCTGTTCTTTATGAAAAAAGACAGAGAAAAGTTGGCTTCATCAAAAATAACGGCGAAAAATGCGTTGAAAGAATCGGGAAAACAGCCAGTGGTGATTTTATCATTATGATAAAGGGATCAACACACAGGGGGCATGATATCAATTACAAGGAGTACGCTGATGTCGTAGAGTTGCCATCCGTACCTATTGACAAGGTATGGGGCAGGCAACTGGCAAAGGCAATATCAATGCTTGAGGAGAGCGGCTTGTGGACTGATATGAAAAATGAGATGAAAATAGCACTTCAAGTTGGGTACAAAAATTTACACTCAATACTTGATGTAGATCTACCCTTAAATAACCCTATCGGAACACCTAATAGTGTGCTGTTAGAGCAAGAGATCGAAAGAGCAAGAGCAATCGATCCAAGGTTGATCAGCATAAAGAGCAGTGGCAAAGAGTACCTGAATGATATTGTCTATAGATATTCATATCCGCTCAAGATCAAGGCAATGAATTTTGGATACGATAATCAGCGTAAACTTGCACAGTTGAAAGAGGCTATTGCAAAAAAGCAGGCGATAACCCTGACAGGGAGAAGCAGTTATGATGTTTCCCTGACGTATGATCCTGTAAATAATCAGGCAGTCTATGCCGAGGAATTTAAAAACACCGGCAATGGACATTATTATCTCGCACTTTCAGCGACACACGCCATGTTCTATGAAGACGACTAATTCTCAATTCTCTTTTTATTTTGTGGCCCGTAAGGGCAGGAGAAAAACAATATGGAAGAAACAAAAGAAACGAAACCAGAATTTGTAAAAAACGAGCTAGCCAAATACGACGAGGGCTTTGTGCCTGAGTACCATAACAGGAAGATGGCTGTTGAGATCGTTGACGCAGGGGATAACTCTGATGTGAGCGAGAATGACACCACAACTGGAAGGGAAAAGGTCGTTGCCCAAACGCAGGAGGCCCAGCCCGTTGTGAAAGTCGATGAGAAGAAAGAGAAGAAAGACATCAGTTATGGACCGGGGAAAATAAACGTCAGCCTGACAGGGAAAACACTGAAGGAAGTGTTTGCTGTCGTCAGGGCAGCGGACACTGAAGCAGTGTTCAAGTTCAGTAAAGACGGCATATCGGTTATTGTAATCGATCCGGGCAGTGTAATGATGGTGGACTTAGAAATACCAAAGAACTCACTAATTGAGTACTGGTATGACACAGAAGCTGACAGGATAAAGGTCGGCCTTGATGTGGAGCGGCTTATGAAGCTTATGCCATACAACAAGGACGACGTAATAGACCTGCACATTGAAACATACAACAATGAAGCAAGAGGAAAACTGACAGTAGATAACGGCAGCATAAAGGCAGCGGTGGATACACTGAGTGTGGAAAGCATCAGGGATCCAAGAGTACCGCTGATAAGCACAGTAGACTATGCGGTGCTGCCAGCAAAGAAATTCAGAGACGTGCTGAGAACAGCAGAGCTGATCACAGACAGCGTTAGAATTGAATTTGACAGAGATGCAGTGACAGTCCGCGCTGGATCGGATGATGGAAGTGCGGAGACAGTATTTTCAAAAGACGAAATGAAAGAACTGAAGGTAATCAATCCGGGGAAGGCGGCCTACCCGACTGAGTACCTCAGTAAGATTATGAAAACAGTAAAGGCCGATGAAATAAAGATAAGTCTGAAACAGGACTATCCGACAATAATAGAATCCTACCTTATGCCAAGCAGGGGCGGGGAGAAAAACATTAACGTGAGATACTTGCTGGCTCCGAGGATGGAAGAGTAAGTAAAAAATTAATTAAACTTTAAATTTTTAATATTTTGTGGTCCGAAAGGACAGGAGAAAGAAACAGATGGCAAAAATGAAATTGAGGAGGGACCTGAAAATAGGGGACAGGATAGCGATTGCAGAGCCCATAAAGAATGAGAGGGCAGGATGGGATGAACAACTCACAGTGCAGAAACTGGTCAAGAAAGGCGAGGTTATACAGGGATATGGTGTGGCTGAGCATGACGGCTATTACTGCACGGGAACCGGAGTGACCCATTATGAGGCTATGAATGGGAGAAGTGAAAGCTGTTCCTGCGTCCTGTATGGTGGAGAAGAATTTTCCAGCATAGAGTACCCAGAATAATTTTTGTGGTCCGAAAGGACAGAGGATGATAGGTATGGAAAAAGAAGAACTGAGATCCAAAATAAAGGAGATAGTAAACAACGAACAATTCCTGAAGGCTCTATACGAGGATATCGAGGATGTCATTAATTCTGGGATGGCCAATGTGGAGGGCGCAGAAGACGGATATGGCTTAGCAAAGATCATGGTTTTCTGTGGGCTGAGAAAATTGGCATACCAGTATAAACCATATACCGGATCACGTTTAGAGAAAGAAAATAAGGATCTGATCAGGTTTTACGAATCCTATTAATAATTTTGTTGCCGTAAGGCAGGAGAAAATGAGATGGACGTAGACAAAATAATAGAAAGAAGAGCAGTAATGGATGTCCGCTTGGACATTCAGACAGATCAGCTATGGGGAGATGACGAAATTGAGGGGGATGTCGATGAAATCAAACAAAAGATAAGAGAAACCATTGAACTGGTCGCAAGTATTATTACGAATGACGTGGACCTAGAAGTTGTTGCAAAACAACTGCGTGAGTCGAATGGCGATTCTTACTATAAGAGGTATGTGCCGCTATGGCAGACCTCCTACAGGAAAGAGAAGGCATTCTTCATGATGGCAGCTTGGGATAAACGCTTCGATAAGATACTGGCGAGGCAGGGTGAATCACTGACGAACCCACGGGGCATTGATTTCTAAGTTACGGGACACCCCACACCCATATTTTGTAGTCCTATGCAAGAGAGCATAGGCAGGAGAAAAGAAGAGATGGATTTTGAAAGATTCGTTGAGAGATTTAAGGAAAGGATAACGGTGACACTGAACAGCCGCTATGGACCAACAAATTTAGAGGATATCGAAACAGAGGACTACTGCTACTACATGAAAGCAGACAGAGAAATCGGGGTTTTTGATGTGATATTCAATCTGTTCTTCAGACCGGAAACGGGGGAGGTCAAGGTGATCTCACTCGTCCTGAATCAGTTAGTCGAGTTTGACCTTGAAGCTGTATTCACAGAGGAGTCGGTTTTAAAGCAGGTGGACGATTACATCTATAGCTCAATGATTATAATGAGCGAAGAAGAGAGCCGTAGTTTCCTTACCGGGGGACTGGTACAGAATACCCTTTACCCTATGGAAGGCAAATATGCCGACCTCATGGTCCCGCGCAATGAACGGTGGAACCCAAAGACAAAGGCGCTGGAAAAAATGACCCAGTGACCTAATATTTTGTACCCGTAAAGGGGGAGAAAATTAAGATGAGAGTAGAAGTATGTGAACTCCATAGGAATAACACTAGGGATTTTGAGGGGTATGAATATGACAGGAGAAGATTCGTATTGGACAGCCCCGCGTTCCTGAAATATCTGGATGATTTCCATGTAAAGGACAAATACCTGAACAGGAAGATCACCAGTACAAGGCAGATAGTGGACCACGACGATAATGTGATCGGAAAAGCCGATTATTATTTTAACGGCTGGGTTCAGATATTTCAGGGCGATGGGAGCATGGCTAATGAGATGTGCTCCATTGTCATTGAATATATCGACGAGGATAAGCAAAGTGAGTATTTCTAAGAGCATTCTCAATTTATTTTGTTGCCGTAAGGCAGGGGAAAAGAGAAAAATGAAAGTGACAATTGTGGAGAGGGTTTTTTCCACAACAAGGGATGTTGAGGGCTCCGAGTATTACAGGATCACTATGGACGCCGACTCACCGGAATTTGAGAGATTTATGGATGACCACCATGTGCTGGAAAAGTACAGGAATGGGCAGAGGGCTGCCAGCTACCATGGGCATATCTATGGGGCAGGCAGGCTTGTTGGCCTTTACACTGGCTATTTCAGTGGATGGTTCAGGGATATTGCCAGAGAGAGACCAATCTGGGAGAGGAAATACATAGAGATCGTGGAGCCAGTGACATACCGTAACTAATTTTTGCAGCCGAAAGGCAGGAGATGAAAAAAGTGAGCAGTGAGACCTTATTGTCTGGAGAGCTTACGATGAAAGTGGGAGTGAGCTATGAAGAGGCAGCGAAACTGGTAAAGGAAATTGCAGATTACACCGAGGTCCGCAGGATATACCGCGAGGGGGAGATCATCACATATGAGGAATTTCTCAAAATAAAGGATGATATCCCTTGGAATGGAACAGCGGTTATTATCAGAGGGGACACGATTGATGATTCAAGGTTCCTCATAAAGTACCAGAATCTGTCTTGGATGAGCCACCTGCATGTTACATTCGGGGATCTCAAGGAAGCGGTAAGGGCGCATGAGGGAATGTTAGAAGAAGGGTATCTATCACTTTACATATTGCCCAATTCACCGGATGACCTGTACGAAATGGGAACCGAGTGATGGGGCAGAGGATACCCTAATTTTTGCAGCCGAGGGGTGAAAAAATGGCAACAGAGAAACAGGTGAATTATCTGCTGAGTCTGTTATCAAGGAATGGCTACGATACGCGGTTCATGAACAGCGCCTACAAGGAGCTTGGGGCGCGTATGAATGAAAGGCACGGAAACGTGTCTGACTGGCTAAAGTCCCTTGATAACGGCAGAGTGGATGAATTGATCAAGAAACTGAAAAAGTAAAAATATTTTATTGCCGGAAGGCAGGAGTGAAAAGAAAATTGGACTATTTTGAAGCAACGGCCAATGACCCGCTTGAGGTGGTGGATGAGATTCTCAGGTCCCTGACTTACAGAGACAGGTCAGAGATTGAGTTTTATGATGAGCGCACCAGCAGGACAATAGATATCAACAGGGAAGCAGAATATGTATCGCCAATGTCATTTTGTGTGACATTATACAGAGAGGACGACACATATCATTCCCTTGCTGGAACCATTATAAACAGGGGAACCAATGACCATCTCAGGCCCGTATGGGATGCCGGGGCTGAAATGGAACAGATAGAAATTTGCTAATTTTTAATATTTTGTACCCGAAAGGGAGGAGAAAAAATGGAAATAAAATTTAGTAAAGAAGAGAAAGAGAGAATAGTCAGCGAGTTGATGGAGAATTATCCAGAGGCCTCAACCCCATCGCTCACCTGTGTAGGGTGGAATTACCGGAAATGCGAATTTATCTTTGAGGAATACGCAGATATCGGGAACATAAAGCAGCATACCGTGAATATGGAAATGCTGGTGAAGGGCTACGATATTATGATGAAAGAGATCGCTGCCGGGCATTACCTCCTTACAGGGTTTATGGACCTTGGGAACTGGGATGCCAATGACGTTGACGCACTGGTGCAGTATTCTCTCTTTGGTGAGCTTGTCTACGGATAAATTTTTATTTTGTGGCCCGTAAGGGCAGGAGAGAAGATGAGAGTAGAGGAACATATCGGAAAAACACTGGAGCGGCCAGCACTTGATGCACGGATGATGAGAATGCAGCGGCGTGTAAAGAATTTCATAGAGCGGCTTAACGATGTGCAGGAACTGAAGCAGACTGTGGATAAATTTCACACCCTGAGATGGATCCCGGTTGATGGTAAACCCGTCACCGTGATGCTTGACGGGCAGAAATACGAGACAGTCAAGCTTGAGTTTCACGGCATCGGTGAGCGCACTTTGCTGATTTACACACTGGAAAAAGACGGCAGCAAGGATAAGGAAAAGGTTGTGGCGTTCAGTGAGAGGGATGCCGAGAGGCTCCAGATACTGAATTAATTTTTTGTAGCCGGGCAATTATTTTATACACAATTCTGTATCTAATAATGCTACGGCAGGAGTTAGAAAAGATTGCTAAAAATAGACAGAATGGAAGTTGTAAGAGGCAGAAATACAGCAGAAGCACTTGTATCCTCTGGAATGACAGCGGAATACAGGATCGGGATGGAGCTTGAAACCATGTCCATGATAGGCGCTGAGGCGACACTGGAAGCTTATAAAAGCGGAGAGATGTCGGAAGGTGACTTTATCAGGGTATGGGTTGGTGACTACCCGCTGGTTTCAGTAAAGCGGAACCCCAAGTCAATTGAGGGGATGCTTGGAACCGGGCTTGTGACTGTGGATGCCGACTGGACTACAAACCTGATTGTAAAACAGGTTTTTGGCAAAGAGTTTTACTTCAGTCAGGGGGCAAGACCTGCGCCCATAATGGACGCAATACCGCCTGACGAGAGGATAACTAAGGACGAGTTCTTTGCATTAGCATACAGGAGGCCACAGAATGAAGTTCTTTGACAGGATAACTGGAAAAGATACGGCTGTGGCAGCAAATTTCGGGCTGATGACAGTCGACCCGAAAATCGAGGAACTTAGGGAACTATATAACAACATAAAGTCGATTCTGGCTTGGACATGGTTCCAGCTAAATATCGACAAGCCCGGATATGACCGGGTGGAAGAAAAGGACATTGATGAATATTTCGGCAAGATGATCAGTCTTGCCACACAAGCACTTGAAACAGCAAAGAAACAGAGTGTCCGGAACAGCCTTAAGGACCTCAAACTGCTCCTCAATGAACAATGTGAGAACATAAAGCTGATACTGGCGTCCCCAAGAGAAGATATAGCGAGAATGATCGTTGAATTGGGGAACCAGATCACTGATGAGATAAATGAAGCGAGGGGCATTTGGACTCCGGGGGGGCCGATAGATCCGGACACGTTCAGTTAAATTTTTAATAATTTTTTGTGGTAAAATGGAGAGGAAAATAGAAAGGGGAAGTTCGCAATATGCGGGCTTCCCCTTTTTGCGTTTCAGGCATACCACGGTGTTTCTTGTGAACCAGTCATGCAATCATGTGACCATGCAGGGTATCGATCAAAGAATTTATATCCGGCAAAGTCGTTAATGTCATTAATGAGGACCGATGGCGAAGCTGTACCTGTAACTGCAATCAGAGTTTCAAAGGCTCTGCATGACAGATTAGAAGTACTGAGATACGAGTTGCACAAGAAAACCTTCGGGATGCTTTTGGAGCAACTCTTGGATGACCATGATGAACTGGAGCGGCTCAAGGAGGGCCAGCAGAGATGATCTTTGCCGGTGACACGCTGCGTGCCAGAGAAGAGCACAAAACTGACATATGGCAGTATTACCGGGTAATGGCTGACTCAATTCCACCTGTGTACTACTGCCAGATAAAAGGATGCCATTACAGGACTGACGATCCACGGACACTTGTCGGGCACCTGATGGGCGCTCATTATGAGTTGTTCGGGATAAAGCCCAACCCGCTGGCAGCGAGGTATCTTATAGCCACACACCGCAGGGATTATTTTACAGCCATTGGTCGAGAGGATATGGCGGAGCAATTTATGGGGGGAGAAGAACAATGATAGCGACAGAGGTAAGCATAAGCGGAATACCGCAGGATGAGTTGGAATATATGGAGTACCTGAACCGGCACTATGCCATGGTCTATGATTTTCTGAAGATCAAGGATGGTTCTGTGAATGCCGAGAAGCTCAGGTTATTCTTTGAGAAAATGACATCGCCTTTTGTGTACTGGAAACAGAACCGCACCACAGGCGAGGTTGTGCAGTCAGCTACCGGGGAACCACAGCATGCCAAGGCAGATGATGGGCCTGTGGAACTCAGTGAAGCAAAAAGAAAGGAGTTGCTGGACAAGCTCACTGAAAAGTACGGGCTGGTGAGGAAAGGCAGCAGCTATGAAACCACGAAGTACCTGAAGGAGGGCAACTTCAATGTTCTCAGGGACGCAATGAAGGTTGCCGGGTTCCATTATGACAGCAAAATAAGGGCTTTTGTTCCCAAGGAAGGTGAAAATAAAAGATGACTACTACAACGGCACCGGGGGGAACCATATGAAGCCAGTCATCAAGAAACCTAAGGTACATTACTTTAAAAACCTTATTACTACAATCCAGAAGGAAACTGTAGAGGAACTGCGCAAGGATCTCAGTGAAGCACTTGGTCTCGGACCGTTATTCCCCGGAATGAAAATGAGGCCAAAAGAGGGTGCGAAGAAATGAGGCCTGCACACGTCTGCAACAAGTGCATGAAGCTGGGGCGTGTGGTGACATTCAGTTCAGGCAGGGAACTAAAGGCGCACATGAGGCAGTACCATCGCGCCGATTATTTCTCCGACCTGCAGAGGAAACACCAGAGGAACGGTGGCTACTGACGGCAGCGCTTGAAATACAGAGGGTGCTCCATCTCGCTGAGCTTGACCGGAGAAATATCATCTTTGGGCGCCCCGGCACTGGAAAGACCTACACCATCAATTCACTCATAAAGCAGTATCTGGAGCAGGGCGGGTCGCCTTACCGGATAATGTACCTCACGTACAGCAAGAGCATGGCTCAGGATGCACGCAACAGGTTCGCCCTGCCCAAGGGAGCCATGGTCGGAACGTTCCACTCGGTGCTTTCCAAATTCTTGGGATGGAAATATTCCCCGGTGGATGAGCACAGCGATTACCTTGGCAGCAAAGACCTCAAGGAGTTTGCCAGAGCCATGGGGTTCAGCACCACTGATGACCCCAACTCCTATGACGCTGAACAGGACGGCGAGGATGACTTCTCACGGTTCCTTGAAGCCTATTACATTCTGAAGAGCGGTGTGCCGCAGGCAACGCTTGACGCATTATTCCAGACATCAGAGTTTGACGTCGGGTATGTTGCGGAGCAGTATGAGAAGATGAAGGAGAGCACCGGGAAGCATGACTACATAGACATTCTCACAGAGGGGCTCAACCTTGAGTTCCACCCGGTGCCCCTGCTCATAGTGGATGAGTCGCAGGACCTGACGCCGCTCATGTGGCGGATAGTGGACAAGATTGCCGAGGTTGCGGATTCCCTTGTGCTGGCAGGGGATGACATGCAGACAATCTACACATTCAGGGGCGCCAGCGTAGAGGAGCTTCTTGCTAGGAGAGATCGGTACAGGGTGTTCCACCTGACAAAATCATGGCGGCTGCCTGAATCCATCAAGAGCCTCTCGGATATGCTTGTCAGCAGGGTTGACAAGCATGAGAACGTGAAATACACCGGGAATGGTACAGAGGGGAAAGTGTTCAGGCAGCCCATCGACCTGTTTCTCAGGCTTGAGGGTGCCAAATGGATACTGTGCCGCACCAAATTCACGGCCAGAAGGATCGGCTCCACACTCATGTCGCTTGGCGTGCCGTTCCTGCCCATCAATGACAGGCACAGGTGGCTGTCGCCTTGGGATAATGACCTGATTGCCGTCAACAATGCGCTTGCCCGGTATCCGCACAATGACCTCAGAGACCTAACCATTCTGGCCCAGTACCTGCCAACGCACTATTTTGCCCGTGGCGTGAAGTCAGACCTCACCAGCGGCAATGGGGATAAGGTCATCAGGCAGTATTCCACAGGTCTTTACGGGCAGTTCTCAACAGAGTACATCCTGCAGAAGCCAATGACTGCAGCGGATCTCTACAGAGGGCTTGAGGTGTCAGTCAACAAGAAAACAGTCATGGAGCCTTGGCTGGGCAAGATAATAACACCGCCGGATGTTGTGCGTGTGGACACGATCCATGCATCCAAGGGGCTTGAGGTGAGGAATGTTGCGCTGGTGACCGATCTGTCTGGCTCCGGAATGAAAAAACTTGAAGAAAACCCATCTGAGGAGCACCGGATATTTTTCACAGGAATGACTCGCAGTCATGATACACTCACAATCATGAGTCTGGACAACAGGAGGGTTTATGAACTCTGAGATCATTGCACATGCATGGTACGAATATCGAAATCACCTGCAAACATTTCTTTGCAAACTGAAATCATATTCGTTCCTTTCTCCTGCCCCAGTAACAGTTGGTATCAGAAGTCAAAAAAAGTCTGTTACCACGCCCCAATCAGGCATAGAGCGGTTCTGTAAGTTAGCGGTAACAGAAGTAACACAAGTAACAGCACCTTCACCTAAAGTTGTTTTCACGAATTTTTTGGAAAGGGAGTGCTGATGAATTTTAGCATGTCGATTTTCGTCATGGACCCTTCGCCCAAACCTGCATACGCATGCGCGAGAAAAAATTTCATACAGGATTTTTTTATTGGTGTTACTCGTGTTACCTCTGTTACCAACCTCTGTGAGAATACGTGTTTTACTGTATCCAGAGAGGTAACAGAAGTAGTAACAGTAGTGATCTCGAACATGGGTACGTGTGCGACCCTTAGCTCCTTGAGTTTTTTCCCATGCATGCGTATAGGGGTTCAAGAGAAAAATAAGGGGTTATATTACAGGGGTGGAATATTAAATGGAGAACTCGGAGAACAGCTATCGGGGGAATTAAATATGTCAGTATTAAATAAAGTTAAAGAGAAAATAATGGTTGAACCAATATTTTACAGGTTCACCGTGAGGGAGAGTGATTGAAATGAACACGACAACATTTTATGTGAATTATAAAAATGCGATACCTACCTTCCACATCATGGGAAGAATCAGGAAAACCCAGAAAGAACAGAGTCTGTACATAGATTATCTGGTTGAGAAGAATAATCAGATAGATGCAAGGGCGAATGAACTGAAGACATTTCCGCTCACTGATCTCGTTCCGGGCAGCAACACCAAGGTGCCTGTGGAGCTTGACATAGGAAAGATGATCGAACTTGTGGCTTTCCTGAACAGGGAATATTCCAACCAGATCATAGTCGATGACATCCTTGTGGACATACAGGCTGCCATAGACTCAAAGGTCGCCGAGATGGAAGGGGGCGTGAACCTGCTGGACATCATGTTCCAGTTCGAGAGGATGGTCATGTATGGGCCAACAGGCGGCGCAGACCTTTACCTGAATGGGAATGTGTTCAGGATGACTGATGACGATTTCAGGGATCCAAAGGCATTTGAGATATGGTACGCCACGTCATTCAGGAAAGTTGTCAGGCTCAGCACACCCGACTGGGAAACACTCCTTTCGGCATGGCTTGAGCAGGCAGAGATGAAATCAGCCATAGAGGACCCGCTATCCCCGCCTGTGGTTGAGGAACTGGTGTCAAAGATCGCAGAGGCCAGAGTGGTGGACAACCCGACAGAAGAGGACATGATGCGGATGAAGAGCGTGGCCGTGTCACTCTTCTGGCTTGTTGACACGCCCACTGGCGGTATCCTGAAAGTCCCATCCAAGGTCTATCAGTCGCTGGGAAACAAATTCGACCTTAAGCCAAGGGTTCTCCGGCAGTTCTTTGAGCCCTACCTTCTGAACAAGAACTCAATGGTGGAGAAGAAATACGGCGTTAGCGTAAGATTCTGGCATATGAACTGGGCTGCCCTGAAAGAGAAGTTCCCTGAGCTTGACAAAGTTAAGACAGAGTTCGTTGCCGAGATAGAGAGCATCGGGCCTGTTGAGATCACTTCCCTCAAGCTGACAGCCACATCAGACACCATTGATGACCCCGACAGCGGAATGTTCTACATGGATGGGCAGGATGGGCACATCTATGACCATGACAGCTACCTTGACCACATGGGCACCGTGTTAGGCAAAGGAAACACACAGGTGCCGCCAAGCCCGCCACTTCCACCGCCAGTGCCGCCACCACCACCTGCACAGCCTGCCACCCCTACTCCGCCGCCGAAGGAACTGGCGCAGCCTGAGCCTGAGAAAAAGCCAGAGCCATCACCTGCTCAGGCGCCTGTGCACGAGGACAGGGGCGTGCTGAATGAGCTTAATCTGGTCAAGCACCTGCTGGACTGCACCTTTAATTCCACAACAAAGGACAGGACAATCACCGAGCTTGTGAAGATGCTGCCGCCTGACATAGACTGGAAAGAGGCTGATGTCCTGAAGACAATGAACGCACTGATCAAGAGGGGGCTGGTTGAGAAGAACAGGAACAGGTACGGCATAACAAACATGAATGACGTGCTGGGGTTCTTTGAGGAGGTAGAGGGCAAATGAGGCGGAATGCAGCGCCACACAAGCCCGCAGCACAGCCTGCACTCGAATCATTCATTCAGGACACGCCACAGCCACAGGTTGATGTGCAAAAGAATTTCAGCACCACGACCCAGATTTCCCAGAAACCACCCGAACCTGACCTTATCACGATGATGGCACGTGAAACCATTGGTATTGCGTGGTTCGATCAGAATTACTGGCTCATGGCGGGGGAGAGGATTAGGGTTCCGGAGAAATTGGGGAAAATCCTGTTAGAGCGTGGCTGGGCAACAGAGGTGAAATAAATTATGATACTGATGTATCGAAATTTGTTTTTAGAGTATCACTGCAAAGATTTATTAGCAAAGGTGAGTTAAACATGGTGGAGACAAAGATGTTCAAGCTGATCCGATACTACAGAGGGGAGCCCTGCAAATACTGCATCATGGTATTTGGCCCTGACATCCAGCTACATTTCCTGAATGAGGCCGACTTTGTTAAGCACATAGTATCGGTTCACCAGAGGCTGTTCAATGAGAGGAATGGCGTGGTCGGCAGGCTGGTGCTGCACCATGCCTCAGTCCCGGAGGCAGCAGGGAAATTGCTTGATGAGGAAACCGAGCCTGAATGATCCAATCCTGTCCCGGAGAGTGGCGTACTCCGGCTGAATGAGCCTGCCATAAGGCGAAACAGGAGAGCCAAAAGGAGAAAACAAAAATGTTTGGAAAATTAGGAGCAGCAATAGGTGCCCACAAGGCTCTGGCAGTGTTAGTTGTCATAGCCATGGTGGGTGGCGCAGTTGGTGGTTTAGTTGCATGGGAACACGTGAGTACAGAGAAGATTACCGTAACCGCAGCTACAAGCGCATATAACCAGACCGTGTACTTCAATGGCACGAATGCACTGTCAGTGAATCCAGTCACAGTGGGATCGACGACTGTCACCAGCAGCACGGCTAACTATACGATAAGCAGCCAGTCATACATAACCACAAATGCCACGTATAGTGTATCGGCAGCGGGACTTACACCCGGTCATTATGTCAAGTTTGTGGTTGCACTGACAAATTCAGGAAACACCACACTTGCACTGAATGAAACAGGCGTTAACTTCTTCATAAACGCGACTGAAACATCGTCCAGCGGGGTATCACAGCAGGCATATGTCTTCAATGCGAGCAGCGACCAGTTCCAGCTTGCACCTGCATACCTGCCGATAAGTGAGTTTGCCCCGCCTGAAACACTGGCAACATTTATAGCATCAATGAGCCAGTCACCGTATAACACAGGATGGGACTTCGCGTATGGATCAAACGGTGTGCAGCACATTGCACCAACACTTGCACCCGGACAGACATTCTATTACAGTGTCTATGTGGGTCTTGGCGTAGATGCTTCCAACAGCGTTATGGGTTCATCTCTGGCGCTGACGTTCAGCATACCGCTAATGGTGGCACAGTAAAACCTTTAGGGATTAACATCCCGACCATTTTTTCCATAACCTGACTAACCGTATGTCGGGTCTGATGATGGCAACGTAAGCCGAAATGGAATGAGGAGAAAGAAATGGGGACCAGAATGACGTTCAAAACAGACACTGCCACGGCAGTCAAAAAGCTGGCTAACGCGGTTACACGGCTGGGGGCAACGGACTTTGACTATGGCACAACCCAGTCAAGGGACGATTCCCATGCCTATGTGAAATTCACGTACAAGGGCAACAGCTACAGGTTCGAGTACAGCAAGAGCCGTGCAGCCTACTTTGGTCTGGACCTGCCTCAGACAAAGGACGTCATGGTCGTGCTGGTCAATGGGATCGTGGATCTCGCAAGGCTGGCTGACAGAGGGGTATTTGATTTCGGGCAGCTTATACAGGGATTCAGGGCACTGGAGTTCATTGAAGTCCCCAAGTGGGCTGTGTTCATGGGGTTCAACACAAGGCCGTTGAATTTCCAGCAGGTCAAGGAACGCTTCAATGCACTGGTCAAGGGCGCCATGAACCCGAACACCAATCCCGATGACTACAGCCGCCTGCAGGATTATATGGCCGTTGCCAAGCAGTATTTTGGGGTGCAATAAAGATGTGGATCGGAAAGAAAGGATCGGAAAAAGAGGTTGAATGGAGGTCAGAAATGCATGACTGGCTCCGGCATGCCACTAAGGATCGGGATGAAGGTCAGGGTGGCGATAGTCACCTAAACCCTATGCGTGGTCTTACATGCCCGGCAGCCGAGGGGGGAAAGAGGTAATGTTCACTAATTATGCATCACCCCCATGCCAGATACCTGAAATGAATTGTAAACTAACGCATTATAAATTACAATTAATACAGGGGAGTGGCTGCAATTAACCCTGTGGTTGATTTTCTTATGGGGGCACGTGGTATGTTTGCCCGTCTTTTGACACGCAGGGGGGTCATTGAGGCACTTCTGGTCATTCTGGCATTTGATGTCATTTTGTCATTATTGCTATATGACCAAGATAGGTCATTGACCTTTATCGCCATTCTGTTAGCTTGTGTACTTATTGACATTTATGCACTGGTCCTGTGGGCAATGCTCTTGATTATCATATCCCTGTTCCTGCAGTGGCTGAAAAGGCGTGCAGACCGCAAGGCGGAGGCGGATAAGGAGTGACAGAGGCATATCGTGTGGAGGGCCCGAACAAGTGCAGGCATTGCGGCAAGGGTTTCCACACCTATCAGGCAAGGAATGCCCATGAGGGAAGCTGCCGCCGCAGCAAGATGGACATATTCGCAGTGGGGCACCTCTACGATGATGTGGAGCGCCTGAACAGCCAGATCATCCACAAGCAGGAAGAGATTGATGACCTGATCCTGAAGAGGGACGAGAAGCTGAAAGAGATAGATGCGAAGATACAGCACACGAGGAGATGGATTGAGGAAAGAACTAAAGCTACAGCAGTCCAGTGAACTGGCAGCCCCAAAGAGCAGGGCCAACACCCGGAAAGTCGGTGATGATGGTGAGGCTTTTGTTGCCTCCTACCTGCATGACATGGACGGCAGGGTTGTGGAGATCCATCCAAGGACATACCGGACCCTGTACATAGATGGCGTCCCGCGGCAGGTTTCCAGCGACAACGATTACCACACCTGTTTTGACATCAAGGCTGAGGGCCCGCTGGACATGATCTATGCACAGGTCAAGGTGATGCCGGACAGCACAGTGAGCAGCGGGCATATTGCCGATGCCAAGGATAAGGTGGATCGGGCATTCCCGTTCTCATTCCCCTACCTGAGAATACAGGTGTGGCAGGTGTGGAAAGAATGGGTTTCCAGACCCGGTGAGCACAGGCACAAGGAGTTCAGGTTCCGGGTATGGCAGAGGATGGGGCTCGCCAATCCAGTGAGGAAAAACGGCAAGCGCCATGGTGTATGGGTTGAGGTCACCACCATGTACCAGCAGCCATAAACGGTCAAATTTTAAATACATCCAATCTTTTTAATTTCTGAGGAGTTGAAGCCACAACCACCGGTTTCAATCAAACTATGAAATGGCAGGCAGATGACTCAGAGGATTTTACGGTTTTTGATTCACTGGTTTACTGGACCATTGAGAACTATCTGCCGGGTGTTTTTTCAACCAGAGCGGTTGCCAATGTTATGCGCAGCAGGGTGGATTACTCTGATTATGGCGTCACTGAGCAGGACATTACGGGCCAGAAGGTTTCCTGCTCCATCCTGCGCCTTTACAATGCAGGTCTTCTTATCAGCGTCGATATGGAGAGCAGCCGCAGAAAAAGGTATCGCAAACACAGTAATCCAGCAGGTTTCCGCCATAAGCCAGAAGCCATAGCCGTGAGCCATAAAGCAGGCGAACTTATATAACCACCATTGCTAATATTATGTTGAGGAGTTGAAGCTCCAAAATGGAATCGAGAGTAAGTAAAGGGAAGCGAGTTGTTCTCTTTTCGACGCTGGTCTTTCTGGTAGCACTGATAGCGCCTGCGGCAGCCGCAGGTGCTGCGCAGTTTACCAGTGGGCTGCAGACACACACAACTGTTCTTTCCACAGACAACGTGGTAAGCTATGCATGGGGTCTTCACGTGAAGACTACAGACAACTACAGCGCACTCACACTGGCCACCGCCAGCGGGAATACGACAGTGACAAACACGTACAGCTATCAGACAACGAATGCAACAGGTGTGGTGACTACCCATACTGTGGAGCCGACTACAGACTACCTTCTCACCAATATGACAATTGGCGAGATGAATCTGCATTCGGTGAGCAAGTATAACATATCCACAAGCATCGCAGTGAACACAACTGCGATCCTTGGATACGGGTCATCATACAGCAACTTTGTGCCAATAGCCACAAGCGCATTCACAGCAGCTAAGAACAAGACCGCCGATTTCGGGTATGCCATAAGTCCGGCCTATCTAACCGGAAACCAGAGCATGTACCTGATGATCGAACTCGAAATGTCGAACAAGAGCACCCCAGCGTCATATACGATTGGGCTGCACGCTAATGGAGTAGCCTCCGGCCTGTTTGGATACCAGACTGGAGAGGATGTGGGTTACGTTATTGGAGGTATATCCATCCTTGTATTCGCATTCCTGTCAATGCCGTATTACGACTTGCAGGTTAGGCAGAGCAAGATGGGAGCCATGACAGTGCCCAAGACCGGAAAGAAGAAAGGAGGGAGATAAAGTTGGTTAGCAAAAAGAGGAACAAGAACAAGAAGCCGAAGGGGTCAAAGTGGAACGCAAGAGCACACCCCAGAAAGAAGAATGGACAGTTCAAGAGGAAGTAAGAGGTGAAACAGTTGGCAAAAAAAAGCAATGCAAAGAAAGCACGCAGTTCCAGTGCCGCAAGGGGGGCTCCAAGCTCCGCGGTGATGAGCAGGTCGTACTATGCTATGGCACGTTCAAGCTGGGATATCGTAGCCATGATCTTTGCGGTTGCCGTGATCTTCATTGAACTTGCGCTTATGTTCTCCAAGCCAGTGATTTCATTTGCACTGGGTGGAAAGTACATCAGCGTGACCAATGGGATTCTGGCATTCGCAGGCGTCACTGGCGGACTTCTGTGGGCTGTTGTTGAAGTGATGACACCTCCAAGGAGACGCAGGCTTGACATATTCCTGAGATTCTTTGGATCGTTCATCATTGGGTTCTTCATTGGCGGGTTCTTTGGCTACTACTTCATGTTCGGGCAGTACCTCCTTGTGCCTATGTACAACGGGAACATGCTTGCAACCTTCGAGGTCATAGCCATATACATTGCATTCGTCATCATGGTGATAAATGCAGCGTGGGCCCACAACAAAGGATTCAGAGCCAATACAAGGGCTGGAGCGGCAGTAACACCGAGGTAATGGCATGTTTGGCAGAATAAGCTTTCCGGTTAGGGCTCGCAGGAGCAAGAGGACCGTTGCAGTGATGGTGCTCCTGACTCTGGCTATGCTCATAGTTCCGGGAGCCTCACTTCTGGCTGGCCATTCCACAGAGGCAGCAGCCACGGGAGCGGCACCATCAGCAATGGTGGCGTCCACCACCCCTGTGGTTTATTCTTCTCTTGGCATCAACGCAAGCAGCATATTCAGCAGCATATGGGGTCTTGCCCAGAGTTTTGGAAAATCCATACTCACAGACTTTGAAAACCTGATAGGCACCATATTCTCAGGTTTCGGAAATTCCATCAGCAGCATGTTCGGCATCTGGGCAAACTCGTTCTATTCCACTGGAATATGGGCACCTGTTGTGTTTGTCGTTGTCATATCGCTTGCAGGGTTCATAGCCTATGCATTCATGGATGGCTTCGGCATTGAGAAGGATACCATGGAAGACGAAGACGATCTGCCCTGAAGGTGGTATCCTTGGGGCTCTCAATTTTTACATACGTTTTTTCTCTTTTTTCTTATATCGGTCATTTTCTTTACAGTGTTTTCACAGGTTTCTTCAGCAGCATGTTTGGCCTTATTGACGATGCATTCACCACTGTCTTTGCAAAGTACGCCCTTGATCTGGAAGGGTTCGGCGTCTGGGCACCCATAGTGATGATAATTTCACTTTCAGTGGGGGTAATACTGGCATACGCAGTCCTTGAGGCTGGCAAAATCATAGGAGATATGGAATGAACAGCCGCAGGCTCATCCTACTGTCCGCAATAGGGCTGTTTGCCTTTCTGGCTATTGTAACATCCATCCCTCTGCATCCTGCTGCGGCACCGGCTGCATCAGGGCATGGCCTAGGCGCCATGGTGATTGCGGACACCAACACCACCTCAAACACCACCTCAGAGCCGTGGTGGGAGAGGCCATTCACAGATGTATGGGGTGCATTCACATCAGTTGGATCCGATGCATCCTACTGGCTCTCAAAAGGCATCGGCGGGACATACAATTACATCACGGGCAGCATAAGCAACTTCTTTGGCAATGTGGCGCTGAATGTGGTTGAAACGACCATAAATGGGGTGCTGTCCGCCATCCTGTCAGTTGTGCAGGTTTTAGGTGCAGAGATATCCACACTTATCGGATCTCTGATCACAACAATCGTGGACTTTGCCCTGAGCCCAATGCTTGGGCCATTTGCCCCAATCTTGGCGCTTGTTTTCCTGCTGGCAATAGCGGTTGCAGTCATCCTTGTCATCAGGCTCATCACGGACATAGCGTAGTGGATTAAAATTTAAATACCCTCACTACTTATTTCCGCTGAGGAGTTGAGGCAGTATAATGGAGTTTGCATACTTTTCCCCCATCCAGTTTTCTATCCGTGCTCCTGCCTTAGTGGAGGCGGTCTTTTCATATGGGAATAAGGAGAGAGCTTCTCCATCGGTGGCCTCATCCGGCCTCAGCCCCTCACTTATGGTGATAGATTTTGAAAGCTCCAAAGACTGATGGAAAGGAAAGACTGAACCGTTCCCGGAAGGCAGGAATCGCCCTGATTTTCGTATCTGTTATGATATTCGCCGGTGTCGGCGTAATGGGATTCGAGGCACTAAGCCACTGGAACCCGGAAATTGCCCCTCCCCTGTCGCCCCCTCATCATGGCATAATGGCAGACACAAGCGGGGGAGACTCATATATCGATGAAGGGCATTCGCTGACCTACACGCAGACAGTTACAGCATACGCCTACCAGAATGTGGATATAACTGCAT
>JAJZZZ010000091.1 GCA_021797265.1 Thermoplasmata archaeon | reverse complement strand
TTGATGACTCAACTCACATATTGAAGGAAGAGCTTTTCGGGGAGGAAAGCTTTGACGGCCCTTATTCTCTTCTGTATCATGAGAGGGAACCAACAAGGGTCAAGTCAATAAAAAGGATTGAAAAGCCCCATCTTTCTGATGGTTCCGATGAAGAACTGAGGCACAGGCACCTCAAAGGGTCCCAGATCAAGCCACATGGCGATTTTATCAGCGGAAGGACCTGCCTTATGTTCAATGACGACGTTGAAATGGGGCTCATAAAGCCTAAGGAACAGATGAGCTACTTCTTCAGGAGTGCCATAAATGAGCAGCTTTTCTTTGTGCAGAAGGGAGAGGGTGAACTGAATTCATCCCTGGGTACCCTGAAATTCGGCAGGGGCGATTACATCCACATTCCAAAGGGAACCACATACCAGATGAAATGCAGCCAAGGATCAGAATTCTTTTACGTAGAATCCAGGGAAAGAATGGGAATTCCGCCAAGATACCTGAACATTTACGGGCAGATCAAGGAAGGCTCCCCATATTATTCACGGGATATCCGGCACCCGACACTTGGAAAGCCCAATCTGGAGGAGGGTGATTTCAGGGTTCTTGTGGACTTCGGCGATTACTACCTTGAGGAATCAAGGGACCAGCACCCCTTCGATGTCGCCGGATGGGATGGTTACCTGTTTCCATGGGCCATCAACGTTTCCCTTATGGCTCCAATCGTGGGCAGGTTGCACCAACCTCCACCTGTTCACGAAACTTTCAGCTCAAAGTCATTCATGGTTGGCACTTTTCTGCCAAGAAAGTATGACTTCCATCCCCGCGCCATACCCATTTCATACTACCACAGCAACATAGACACAGATGAAGTCCTGTTTTATTCGTCTGGAAATTTTATGAGCAGGAAAGGCATTTCCGAAGGATCCCTGACACTTCACGTCAGGGGATTAATACATGGCCCGCAACCTGGAGCAGTTCAGGGTGCGATAGGAAAAGAAGGGACCGATGAGGTTGCAGTGATGGTTGAAGCCTACCGGCCCCTGAAGCTCACAAAGGAAGCCATAGCCATTGAGGATTCAGCATACATGTCATCGTGGTACACTTGATCTACAACTACCTTCCCACTGAGAAAGTATACCATGGGATAGACTGCATCAAGGATTTGCCATCTCTGCTCAAAGAAATAAAGAGCACACGGGCCCTTATTATCACCAACAAGTCAGTTTCTAGGAATTCTTTTTACAGTGAACTTGTGGCAGAACTCCCTATAAAATACACGGAATTCAAAGAGATAACCCAGCATTCGCCCATGGAGGAGATTGAACATGCCACAGAGACCCTGCGGAATCACAAATGTGATGTAATTATCTCCATAGGTGGAGGCAGCGTTATAGATGCCGCAAAGGTCGTGAGGTACTATTATGATCTCTCAATCAGGCATATTGCCATTCCGACGACCCTGTCTGCTGCCGAATTCTCACACAGTGCAGGCTACACCATTGGCGGAGAGAAGACCGGTGTCAGGGACAGGCAGATAACCCCAAATTTTGTATTCCTTGATCCGCGCGCCGCTATGGAAACTCCCCAGGTTTTGTGGAGGTCCACTGGCATAAGGGCACTGGACCACGCAATTGAAACAATATATTCAAACCCTAACAGCGAGGTTGCAAGGACATTTGCAGTCTCTTCCCTGAAAAAGCTGCTGAGCAATCTCAGGTTTGATAACCTCGAATCAAGGTATGAATGCCAGATTGCAGCCTGGTTTTCATATTTTGAGGTGTTTGATGCACCCATGGGTTTGAGCCATAGAATCGGCAGAATAATTGGCGCAAAGTACGAAGTTCCCCACGGAATAACAAGTTGCATCACCCTGCCCCAGGTTGTAATGATGTATGCAAGGGAAAATCCAGGGTTAATATGCTCAATATCCCGGGAACTGGGGTTCACGGAAACAACCCTTAAAGAATGTGCAGAGGGGTTTGCACGCTACATCGAGAATTTTATTGACTCCCTCGGACTGACGAAACGGCTCACAGACTACGGGATCACCGAGTCCGACATGGACTATATAATTGGGAAGTTGAATGGAGATCCCAAGAAGCTCAGGAAGCTCCTTTCAACCATGTTCTGATTCAAATCAGGTTTATTTCTTTCAGCCCGCTCAACGGATTGACTTTTCTCTCAGCCCTGATGCTCTCGAAAACAGATATGCTGACTTCCAGGAGCGGGTCTGCAACTCCGCCAAAGAGGTGCCCGCCCACAACTCCGTGGCTCTTCCCTGCGCAGGCGCTGTGGATATGGAATCTTGGATCACCCTCAGCAATGCTTCCGTGGAAGGACACAACTTCGAGGTTGTCTTTGAATAATTCTTTCTCGTATTCCCTGCCATTGAAATATCCCACCTGCAATCCCTTGATCATACCGATTGCCCACAGGATTTCACCGCTCTTGACTTTCTGTTCCTTGACAATCTTCTCCAGCATTTCAAGAACATTCTCGCCGCTTTCCAGCTTTGCAAATATCCTGTTGCCTTCTCTTCTTATCTGCATGAACACAGGAACTTCCCTGTGAACTTTAATTTTCAGATTTTATCTGTTTTGTACCTGTCCACAATACTCCATCTGCCATTTTCCCTGGCAGTCGTTATTATAGCACAGTTGTGAAACACAATTCCCAAGGGGACTGGATTAATTTGTTCATTGTAGAATGTTCTCATAACTCCTCCGTGGCAAACTGCCAGTACTCTGGAAGTGCCGGTCTCATCATATATGCGGTTGAATGTTTCAAGGATTCTCTGCGCAAAGTGTTCATAGGCCTCGGCGCCGGGAACATTGTCCAGCAGACTGCTGGTCATTTCCATGCGAAATCCAAACTTCTTCTGTATCCCGTCCGTGTTTAGCCCTTCTGCTTCGCCACAACTCCGTTCCCTCAGCCCAGGCTCAACTCTCATTTCAACATCATCAAGATAGCTCGCGACTATCTGGGCAGTTTCCCTGGCTCTTGAAAGGTCACTGCTTACGATAACATCCGGCCTGAGGTTCATAACAAAATTTGCAGCTTCCCTGGCCTGTGCTCGCCCTGTGTCATTGAGGGGTTCATCTATTGAACATTGCCATATACGCTTGCGGTTGGTATCTGTCTCTCCATGCCGCATTATAAAAAACCGGGAACTGAAATTTTGCACACAGAAAAATAGGGAATTTATTTAATTTTTCTCTTTTTAGTGGTCAGATAAGCCTATCCAGAATTTCTCTTCAAGGTCAAGGATGCCGTTTGCACCCTTCATGAATTTCTCCCTTGCAACAGGATTGCTGGCGTGAGTCCCAAGAACATTTTCCATGGCCTCTTCGTGGTGTTCCTCCAGTTCCCTGTGGAAAGTAAAGTACTTTATGTTCATTCCCTGGTATTCCGGGTGCTTATTTTTCCAGATGTCCATGCCGGCGAGGATCTTATCCCACATTGGGATAGCCATGTTTTCAAGGCCAAATTCAGCCCCAAGGGCTTCAAAGTGCTCTCCACCAAAATAGTTCCTCATTCCATCAAGCCAAGCCCTGGTGCTCTTGAGCTGTTCCCTCTTCACAAGGTCTGCCGGCTCAATACCGATGCTTCTCAGGTACATCCTGTACAGAAGTTCATGCCTGTGGTGTGGGTTTTCATCGCCCAGCTCTGACACAAGAATTGTTGTCAGATTTGCAGCGTCATTTTCATCAGGAGTATTAACCAGAAGGACGGAGAGGATCGAAACCCACTCTCGCGTAAAGTGGTAGAACTCTATAGAAAAACGCTTGAATTCATCCTCTGAAATATCTCCCTTTGCAAACCTGTTTATGAAATCATTGTCAATGGCCTCGTGCGCTTTCACAAAGTCGTAAGTCTCTTTATAGAAATTATTTTCCTGAAACATCTTAATAACCTCATAAATATATGTCTAATATCCTATATATAACTAACTGATAGAAAATATTAAAAAGAATTATAAAAAAATTAGAAGGCGCACCAGATTACAGGATGAGTGGCGACCCGCCGTGGAAACTTGTGGGGAAGAAAAATAGCGAAGTCCCCAAAAGGATGGCAACAACAAAGATCACGACATATGTGATTATTGTGCCCAGGACAGCTATTGCAAATCCTCCGAGTAATCCAGTGCTGAATATCGACGCATAAACATAGCTGAGAACCAAGATAGAAACGATGAACCCCAGTATGATGGCAAGCGGCCCAAGGAAAATTGCCAGGCCCACAGTCACAATAAAGAAGAAAATAAGTGTGATAATTGGTGCAGCTATTGCTGCCAGCATAGCTTTTCCGAAAGTTGCATGTCGCCGGGAAATTATTTTTCCCGCCAGGTAAATTGGTATTGAGATAATTATCCACGATACCAGGATAGTAAGGATTATTACTGCTATGGAACCAAAAGTGAGGGTCGGTGAGATTAGTGACATAGAACCTTAATTCAATTGAGGATATTTTATGTTGTCTCCCACAATGAAGGGATAACTTGCCTGACAAAGTTGATAGCCTGGAAAAACTGTACTCGTCAATAATCCAGTGCACCAGATGTCCCAGGCTGGTTGAATTCAGGAATACAGTCCTGTCTGATTCAAAGAAATATTCAGGTGAAAAGTTCTGGAGAAAACCAGTACCCGGGTTCGGGGACCCCGCTGCGAGGATGATTGTGGTGGGGCTCGCTCCCGCTGCTTCTGGCGCTAACAGGACTGGAAGGGTATTCACCGGAGATAAGAGTTCAGAAGTGCTTGTTTCAGCATTTCATTCTATAGGGGTTTCGAACCTTTCAAATTCAATTTCCAGAGATGATGGCTTGGTTTACACGGACCTTTACCTCACTCTTGCGGTAAGGTGCGTGCCACCTGACAACCGGCCAACGAACGATGAGGTGAATAACTGCAAAGTCTTCCTGGCATCGGAACTTGCCATTCTGGCAAGAAAAAAGGCAATCGTGGCCCTGGGTTCCATTGCTCTTGATTCTCTGAAGAAGAGCCTCTCTGAGTTCGGCTACCAGGTTAATGGCATGAAGTTCCAGCATGGACGGTCCTTTGATCTGGGTGATATAAGGGTTTATTGCTGCTATCACCCAAGCCCCAGAAACATTAACACAGGAAGAACCTCCGTTGAGGACATCGCAAGGGTCCTCAAGAGCGCTTATGATTTCGCATCTCTGTGAGGGATAGAGTCCATTATTCGTTCGAGAAGTGTCAATATCTCATCGAGCCTGGACAGGAATGAAGATATGTCATGCAAATCCAACCCTGGTGAAAAGCCAGCAGTCATGATAATTGAACCTATATTGATCTTAATAACTGCCGGCCCGGAGGGTTTTCTGAAAATAAGCAGCCCTTTTCCATCCGAAAGTTCAAGTTCCGTGTCAAAAAGGCCAGTGCCCTGTCTCACGTCGTAGAAAGCATGAGCTATTTCGATACCCTTGGTTGCAATTTCAACCCAGACTGCTCTCGAATAGCCTTCCGCCTGGAAGATGAATATTTCATGAGAACCACCATCTGTTTGAATGAACCCCACACCACTTGCAATTAACGAACCATCCGCAATGGGCAATTGAAACTGCCCCGTGCGCCTCCAAGATAGTCTTGCAATCCTCTCGTCCTCGTACCAGTTACCGGGGATACCCTTTGAATGGTAAGACCTGTCAGGAAACTGGAATTTTTCAAGCCTTGAGGGGTCTGGATCAGAGGAAAGGAGGTCAATGGCCAGTTTCTCGTACTCATCATCCGAAACAGTAT
>JAJZZZ010000090.1 GCA_021797265.1 Thermoplasmata archaeon | reverse complement strand
ATAGGCTCCATTATGAAAGCTGCTATATCATTTCCATATTTCTCAAAGGACTGTTCCATCTCTGTCAGGCTCTTCTTCTCTAGCTCTTCCACTTCCTGCAATACTTTTTCAGTTACTGGAAACCTCAGCTTTGGGTTTGAAATTCTGGGCCAGTCGAATTTTGGGAAATAAATGGTTTTCCTTGGGTCATGCGTGTTCGTCAGGCTAAGAGTGTATCCGCTTCTTCCATGAAATGCCTCTTTGAGGTGCATTATCTTGCTGCCCAGTTCCTTTGTTTCACCATTCATCATGTTCTTACGGACTTTCCAGTCAAACGCCGCCTTCAAGCCATTTTCTACAGCAAGCGCTCCTCCGGAAACAAAGAAAAAGTACTTCAGGTAATCGGGGGTGGCTTCACGGGATAGTGTTTCGACAAATTCGGCCATTTGTCTGGTATAGATATCCGAATTTGTGACCTTATTTTTTGCTGCCAGCATGAGGTCCTTCAGAAATTCCGGGTCAGAAAGCCCTGGATGATTCATCCCAACGGGGTTTGAAGCAAAGAAACCAAAGAAATCCAGTAAGTATCTGCCCTTCTCAGAGTCGTAAAGCCTCGTACCCTTGCTCTTTTCCAGATCCAGGACCATGTCAAGGCCGTCGGCCAGCATCCTTGATCCGATAACACTATGCACATCTTTGAGTCGTATCATCGATTCGCTATTCATGTTACTTCATGTCTTAATCCAATATATCTCATTTTGCTATTTTCATCTTTCATACAACCTAGAAAATCCGACTTCGTGAGAATAATTACGAAGTTCGTATGAAACATACATTTTGAAATAATAACATGGAAATGCTTAATATCACCAATAGTGGTGCCGCCTTTTAATGAACCATCAGCCTCATCACGATCATTATTTAGGAAGCGATAAAAATTGGATATCCCGGACTTCCATTTTCCGGAATTTATAGACCATATACAGAATTGTTTCTCCAGAACAAAAGAGGAGGAAAGATACAGAACAACCAGCATCTTACCAGCAAACCATGAGTAAGATCAGGAAATGCCAGGAGTATAGCGTTGGAGCCAAGGATAATTGTGTCTGCAATGAACTTGAATAGTTTTTCTATTACATGTATTGCGAAATCCTATTCTAAAAACAGGTAATTTCCAACCTGTCTTAAAAATGAAAGCAATAATTGTCAACCCCCCTGAAAAAGGTTTCGAACTGAAAGAAGCGCAGATACAGGAAGAGGGCATTAAAATCAGAATTCTTGAAAATGGTATATGCGGTACTGACAGGGAAATAGTCAATGGGCAGCTTTTCGCAGCAGAGGCCCCTCAAGGTTATAGCTTTATGGCACTGGGGCACGAGGCCATAGGAGAGGTGATGGAGGACGGCGGAGATTTCAGAAAGGGAGACCTTGTGATGCCTGTAAATAGAAGAGGCTGTGGAAAATGTTTGAATTGCCTGCTCGGAAGGCCCGATTTCTGTGAGACTGGTGAATTTATTGAGGCAGGCATAAAGGGCATGCACGGTTTCATGAGGGAATTCATATATGATTCACCAGAATACCTTGTTAGAGTCCCACATGACATAAGGAATACTGCCATTATGGCTCAACCTCTTTCAGATCTTGAGAAATCTCTCGAAGAGATATTTTCTGTTCAATCCAGACTTTACTGGAAATGCAGTGATGGCACGTATGGCTGCAGGCGGGCCCTGGTTATAGGTACTGGTGCCATAGGGATCCTATTTTCTCTTTTGCTCAAGAGCAGGGGCTTTAATGTCACGGTTTCGAACATAAGGGAACCGGCTGAACTTGAGGCAAGAATCTTTGAGGAAACAGGTATTTCTTATTTCAATTCTTCAAATGGTTTCTCCTCCCTTGGAAATGGAGATGCATTTGATCTCATTGTGGAAGCCTCTGGTTCTGATGCCTCAATTTTGCCATCTCTCCTGTCTTTACTCAAGAATAATGCTGTGCTTGGCCTTTTTGGCTTCATGCGATATGGCAGTGCAATTTTGAAGAATACCGACATTCAGAACCTTGTCTACAAATCAATATCGGTAGTTGGATTGATTAACGGCCAGAAACCCCATTTTGAGTCGGCCATGAGAGATCTTGTCCAATGGAAACATATATGGCCAGAAACCTCAAGGTCACTTGTAACTCGAACAATCCCAGTTGACAAAATTACCGAATTCCCAGGCTTGATGTACAAAAAAACACCAGGGGAGATCAAAACTAAGATTGCATGGATATAATTTAATCTCCTCTGCATTGGCGATTCCTTGATGTTAACATATTAACATAATTGGACAAAAAAATAAAACCCCACTTTGTCTTAGTGATGCATCTTTAAGTAAGTGGCTGCTGGATATAAAACATCAATATTTGTTTCAGTCAATTATCCTAATTCTGGTAATTAAAAAATGCTTCATGATTAAGAAGGAGAATAATTTTTATCAGACAAGCAATAAGTGCCATTGATTTCGCAGCCCTATATTATAGTTTTAGCTTTGGCACTTGCTTCACTCCATATGATAGCGCCGGACCACTGGATCCCGTTTTCAGTACTTTCCTCAAAGAGGGGTTATACTCTTGGGAAGAGCCTGTCACTGTCTTCCGGGATTGGCTTTGCACATGGGGCTCTTTCCGTCCTGGTTTCACTTCTAGTTGCTTTTGCAGGACTGGCTTTTCTTGATCCTCAGGAGATAAAAATAGGGGCTGTTGCCCTTCTGATTGCTGTCAGCATATATATGGGCATTAACGCAATAAGAGAAGAAAATGGAAATGAGAATATTGAAAATACATCCATTCTCGTAAGCGTTGTCCCCGATCCAGCGTTTCTTCCCATAGCGCTTGTTGCAGTTGCCTATGGGAACATATTCCTGGGGCTCCTCAGCCTGGTTTTCATTCTGGCTAGCGGAATAGCTCTTCTTTCAGTTGTATATATTGCGAGAGGGAGCATCTTTAGAAAACTTGAAAAATTGAAACCCACCACAGTTGATTATGTTGTTGTGGCAGTCTTGCTACTAACAGCGCTGTTCGTCTACTTTAGCTAAAAATCTCTTGCACAGCAGATACGTGAAAATGGATGGGTTTAGATATCACTTTTATCCCATATTGCAAGATATTCTGTACTTTTTCTGGTGACCTGAAAATCTGGAATAAGAGATATTCTCTTCATGAACTCACTTTCTATTCTTTTCCTCATCTCGGAAGACATTCCCCTGACACGCCTGACATACCCGGATGATGACATTATTTTTCTGGCTATCTGATCCTTGGAGATTGTTGACTGAAACACCCCTATTTCCAGCATTCTATCTGGGGGCAACTCATCAATTACTGCTGCTTCGAACCTGTGATTGTAATTTTCCCTGTCCCTCTGGCCCAGGGATATTCCGGATTCAGAAGATACTTCCATTAGTATATCTCTTATTTCGCCCCTTGGTTCTTTAAAGCCAGAATTGTTGTCCCTGACCCTGATTATGGACATTACACACTTCCTTGAAACACGCATAGCTTCCTTCATTACCCTTTTCCTGTCATTGATAAGATGGAAGACGTGGACCAGAAGAGTGACGTCAAAACTGCCATCCTCAAAAGGCAGATTGGAGCCATCCGCAATCACTGTATTTTTGAGCCCCTTTGATTTTGCCCTTTCAAGCATCTTTCTGGAAATGTCGGCACCTGTGACCTTAAAGCCTGCATCCTGAAGAGGAATTGATATTCTCCCGGTACCTGCACCTATCTCAAGGATGTCTTCGGATCCCTTCAGATGCTCTATGAGAAACGCCAGAACCTCCTCCCTCAATGGCTCCCTGGTTTCATCATAATATTCTGCAATAGAGTCAAAAACTGGCTCCTCCTCATACGGATTCTCCACCATACCCGTATATAAGAATCCGGACATATAAGCATTGATTAGGGATTTTTGTATATTCACATTTAAGTTAGGTTCCTGGTCACTTCCGATTTAATTCTGAACTTTCTCTGAAAAGATTTATCTTGGAAGTTTCCGATTGAACATGGATATTATGCCAGTAGATCCAGATGTTGCAAAGCTCTTGAAAATGATGGAAAACATTCCAAAACCTGATTTGGCAAAGATAGATATAAAGGAATTCAGGAAGATGATGGAACAGTCTCCGTTGCCAAAGAAGAATGAAACAGTTAAGGCAGTTGAGGATATGAAATTCGAACACGATGGATTCGAAATACCACTCCGCCTTTATACACCTGAAAATTCCGGAGACAGCATCATAATATATTTCCACGGCGGGGGCTTTGTTTTCGGAAATATTGAATCACATGAAGGAATTTGCAGACTCGCTGCGAACCGCTCAAGGTCCAAGATACTGTCCGTAGACTACAGGCTTGCTCCCGAATATAAGTTTCCCGCTGCCCTTGACGATGCTCTGGAAGCTTTGAAATGGGTTCAGAAAAACTCCAGCAGGCTTGGGATCAACCCGGATCGGATTGCTGTGGCAGGAGACAGCGCCGGTGGTAACATTTCTGCTGGTCTCTGCCTGAAAGCCAGGGACATGAAACTCAAACTGCCAAGGCTGCAGGTTTTGATATATCCGACTGCTGGAAGGAGCGGGGCAACTTACTCCTTAACAGAATACGGTGAGAATTTTTACCTAACGGAAAAAGATATGAAGTATTTCGGGCAGGCATACCTCAAAGAGCCCTCAGATAGTTTGAACCCATATTTTTCGATAATAACCCATCCCGACCTATCAGGGCTTCCTGAAGCAGTTGTTGTTACAGCAGAATACGATCCGCTCAGGGACGAGGGAGAGACTTATCTCGCCATTATGCAGAAATCAGGAGTCAGGGCAACAGGAATAAGGGCAAAGGGAATGATTCATGGGTTTGCCAGTTTCTTCCCGATTGTCCCGGCAGCTGAAAACCTGCTCACAATGATATGGTCCCTGGCAGGAAATTTGCTCAACGGAACCGGATCTCAGACAATTCTCTGAAAATTACATTTACCATATATTTTTTCAATTCAAATAATGTATATCTCCCTTTAGTATTGAGTATCATGGAAGAGGAGAAAAACAATAGAGAAGACTACAAAATACCGATACCTGAGGGATTCACTGTATTCCCAATGAAGTACCCGCTCACAAGTCTTGAGAACAATCTTGTATTCTGGGATGGCAGTGATCCTTCTGAATTCTTTTCTACCGCAAAGGAGATGGGATCCAGATTCATTTATGTATACCGGGAAAAGGAGAGAGATCCCGGAATAGAGATGGATATTGAGAAGGATGAGTTTGGTTTCCTTGTTTCAGGTGTTTTTCATGTGCTATCGGCCAGAATTGATCCAAAAAGTGGCCAGCAGATAAGAAGCCCTAAAAAACCTGAAGAGAAGGTCATAGAGGATGCAGGAAGCAATATCCTTACAAGATCTACGGAAGAGATTGCCTCTGACATGGCAACATACGTCAGGGCAAATCTAGACTATATGAGCCCGGACCCATTTAACCTTCAGTACTTTTTCAAAAAATTCTGGGAATCCCATGGTGTGAATCCATCACTTCCACCAGGGTCAGAAAAGAGAAGGCTGATGACACAGATCGAAAACGTGGCCACTGCAAAGATAAAGAAATTGTGATTCTGAATTCCTCTGGCGGATTCAGATTTTCTAAAAATAATCACATTACCTTGTTTTCATTTTTTTACATAAGAATATTTTAGGAATTACAAAATTTAGTATACTAAAACATCAATTTAAATATAGAATGTAATTTACATTAATTGGTTCACTTATGATTGGTAATTTGACGTACTCTGAAAA
>JAJZZZ010000006.1 GCA_021797265.1 Thermoplasmata archaeon | reverse complement strand
CCGCTTACGGCTCTGCTGGCTTTCCTTGTTGTTCTGCTCAATGCTTACATAATAAGGCGCATATCCAGGAGAATTGCGGGAGCCGGCGGCTACTACGCCTACGTGCAGGGTGGCCTGGGGCAGTCCCCTGCACTCTTCTCCGGTTTCTTCTATATTTTCTACCAGGTGTTTGCCCTGGCGTTCATGGGACTGAGCCTCGCCGTCTTTGTCCCTGCCATTCTATCCAATGTGTTCAGTATTCAGATGCCCTCATATGCGTGGCTGCCAATTCTTGCGGCATCCATCCTGTTCGGTTTCGCCGTATCAAGGGCAGGCATAAGGCAGTCCACAGGGTACACCACAATAATGGCAATGATTGAGATCGGTGTCATTGCAGCTTCCGGGATCATAATAATACTGGCACATCCTTCAATCAACACTACAGGAGTGTTCAGCCCCGGTCTTGCAAAAGGAGGCATTTCCGGCATTGGCATAGGCATGTTGTTCATGTATACTGCTTTTTCCGGATTTGGCGCATCTACCCCACTGGGAGAGGAATCAAGGGATGCCAGGAGGACAGTGGGTCTGTCCGTGGTGCTGGCAATACTGGTACTGGGCGCATTCTACGTATTCACAGCATACGTTTTCACTGTTGCCTGGGGCCCATCCAATATGTTGAATTATGCAGGAAATCTTGTTCCGGGAATTTTCATCATCAGGAATTACATGGGAACAGGGATGGCAATCCTGGTAACAGCACTATTCATCAACAGCCTCCTTACTGGTACCGTGGTCATAACAAACGGGACTTCCAGGGTAATGTATTCCATGTCAAGGGAGGGGATGATTCCAAGGGGCCTTTCCCGGATACATCCTGTAAGGCTGACCCCTTCCGTGTCAGCTGCACTGGTTGCCTCGGCGGCATTTGCCATAGCAGCTCTGGGTGTGCTGCTCCTTGGGGGCTTCACTGCTTTCCTAATGGCCGCCACGGCCGCCACTCTGGGCGTCATCCTTGTGCACGCGCTTGTGAATATATCCCTGCCCTCGCTGGAGAGCAAGCATTCATCTGGCATTCAGCGGAGCAGCCTCGCTGCAACTGTGGTTTCGGTGATCCTGTTCGGTTTCATATTCATCAGCACATTCATAGTTCCCGAACCGGGACTTGAATCCGGGACAATAGCATTTGTTGCATGGGTAATCATAAGCCTCGCGTACGTGTTTTATAGGAGGAGAAACCCGGGAATGGTACTGCCTGATCTGGATGGGCCAATAGCCGAATGAGGTGTTTTTCCCATTTAACTATTTAGTGGAAAATAGAATATCTATTTTTTATAGATTCAGGATATCCTGTGGTATTGAGGCAGATTCCCCTACTGGGTGCCATAAGAGGGCTGAGAAGCTTTTATTTCGGCTACATAGCATTCCTTATTCCCCTGTTCCTGAAGCAGGTCGGTTTCTCCGTTGTGGAAATCGGAATTTATGCCCTCGTTGCAACCATTGCAAGCTCCGGCCTGGTTCTGCTGTCAGGTTTCATGGGAGACCTGTACAGCAAGAAGAAGACACTGCTCATAATGTCCGGCCTTCCGGCTTTCATATTCGTCACATTCCTTCTCACCCATAATTTCGTCCTCCTGTTCCTCACCTCCATCCTTGGAATAACCTTCAGCGCAATAGGCGGTGGTGCTGGCGGTGGCCCAGTTGCGCCAATATTGACCGCATTCGTGGCGGACAAAGTCTCATCAGCATCCAGAACCTGGATTTACTCGGCTCTGATGCTTGTCTCCATAATATCAGCCATTGCAGGCAGTTCAACATCTGCTGTATTTGAAAAGTATGTCTCAGACTATTACACGGACCTGTTTGCAATTGCTCTCATCCTGAATATTGCATCACTGTTCCTCACACTTCTTCTTGAGGATACCAAAATTAAGCGGGTCAAGGGGAGGAAGACTCAGATCATTCCAAAAAATTCGGGCCGGAACATCGCGAAAATCGGGCTATCCGGAGCAATGGGCAGCGTGGGCCTGGGAGTGATCACGCCAATAATATCGCTCTGGTTCCACCAGATAGGTCTGCCCACATACGTCATTTCCCTCATATTCACGGCATCATATGTCGCATCAGGTGTGGGTGTCTTATTCGCATCCACCATGGAAAGATGGCTGGGTGCAATATATGCAATTGGGATATTTCGCGGGCTGGGATCAGGTCTCTTCATTCTCATGCCGTTTGTCCCTCCCATGGTGGCAGGAGCCATATATGCAGTCCGGACAGGTCTTTACCAGCTTGCGCTTCCGATCAGGCAGAATTTCCAGAT
This sequence comes from Thermoplasmata archaeon, assembly GCA_021797265.1. The sequence continues at coordinate 19,845 of JAJZZZ010000006.1, read as the reverse complement.
GACAATCCTGGATCCGGGGGAGAGAGCAAGGGGAAACAGCCTTACTGGAATAGCAAGACGTCTTCCATATGGGGTATCAACGACGTTCGGCAGCTTTCTCCTGTCTGCAGGGGCCATAGTGTTCATGTTCTCATTCGCCGGCATTGTGTCACTCTTTGATCCTATTCTTTACGTCTACTTCTTCAGAAAATATAAAAAAGAAAATGTTGTTGAGACGGCTGCCTGATGCCGCTCAATCCCTGTTCTTTGCCAGGTAGTAACCTATGGCGAATGGCACGGCCATCCACAGTATCCCTGCTACGATGAGGAATGGTGCTGTGATTCCAAATGCCGAGGGATCAATGGTAGAGGAGGATATTATGCCAAACTTACCTGTGAACATGGTCTGCACCAGGGTGGAATAGCCTGCAGGGCTGGCATAGTCAAATCCCACACTGGCACTCACGTAGGCCGTGCTGCTTGTGGATATTTTCAGGGCGGCAAGTATGGCTATTGGTATTATGCTCCAGAACAGGTCAAGAACCACGAAGAGGGCAATGGCTGCACCCAGAACAGCACCCTGTGACTTTGCAATATGTGAAAACATATAGACCAGTGCCAGGAACGAGATGCCCTCAACTACATATGTCCACACAAAGTAAAGGCTGAAGGTTGTGGACAGGTACATTCCAAAGTAGTGGTGTATTATGAGGTCTGAGAAAATCATTGAAAGGCCAACGGCAACCACGATTGACACTGAGTTTGAAAGAAATCTGGATGTTATCAGGCCGCCCCTGGTCACCGGCCTCTTGAGTACAGATTCCAGGACTCCGTTTGTCCTGTCCTTGCCGTATGTCAGGTATGCAGCGAAAACAGCCAGTATGGGTATCAGGAAACCCAGTATCTCAGAGGTTCCGGCATAAACAAGCGATTGAAGTGTGCTCTGCGTCATTGGGGTGTAGTCCGTCAGAGCAAATGGTGGGCTCTGTGAGGAGTGTGGAGGGTACATTGTATATCCGGAGCTATTGGTTACTTCCACTTTATAAAAATCTGTCCTGTTAGCCCCAGTTACAGTGGGGAAAATATTTAGAACCGTAAACCCGGAAAAGCTATGTTTGTAGGAATAGTTCGTGCTAATATCTGATACGGGCAAACTATAGTTGTAAACATATACGTCGAGGGATGGAGATGCTGTTCCGTTGGTTCCAACATAGAACAGTTCGAGGCCGAACATGGTACTGTTCGAAGGGTTGACGATTCCTGCTGTCACATACAATCCCGAAGACCCAGGCGAAGATGAAAAGGATACCGGGGTGGAATGGACCTCTATTGATTTTCTAAGAGTTGTATAAGTGTAGCTCACATGGACTGTTCCGGAGCTTACATTACCTGCAGGAATCGTATAATTGGCAAAACCGTTTGAGGCAGACGTGGAATTGTATGTGGTACCATTGTAATCATAACTGACCTTGATGCCAGAAACAGGGTTACCGTATGCGTCATGGGCATATCCAACCATTACAACACTGGATCCGCTCATATAATATCCTGTGGTTAGTTGGGGAGCTGATGATACCGGTGAGGGAGAATATGTAGACCCCGCCTCGTAAGCCAGCAGGGACGAGAGTCCCACAATGGCTATTATCATGATGATGACGAACTTGCTGGTAAGTGTCCTCCTGATCTCGTAAACTATTGGTCTCATGCCTTCTCACCTATGATGCTGAAGAAATACTCCTCGAGGCTTTCTCCAGATGTCTCAAATTTTCTCAGGCTGTATCCGGATGTAACTATTTTGGAAGCAATCTCCGGAACCCTCTTCACGTCCATTGAAAGGTCGGAGATTGTTATATCGCCGCCGGACACCATTACACTTCCGTAATCCGAAAGAATGGATTTCAGCTTCTCGTCCGGGTTGTCTACACTGATTCTTACAACAACTTTGCCCAGATTCCTCAACTCGTCCCTCGTAAGGACCTTCAGTAGTTTACCATGGCTGATTATGGCCACCTTGTCAGCTATGTTCTCAACCTCGCTGAGTATGTGGGATGACAGCATTACTGCCTTACCTTTCTTCTTGAGAGACAGTATGAGATTTCTGACAAACACCACTCCTTCCGGATCAAGCCCGTTCAGCGTCTCATCGAACAGAAAATTCCTGGGGTCTCCCAGAAGGGTTTCGGCTATGGCAAACCTCTTCTTCATTCCCTGGGAATAGTTCCGGAGTTTCCTGTCGGTATAGGGTTTCAACCCAACCTCATCCAGGAGGGAAAGGATCTGCTCTTCCTCCTTGCTCCTGTCAATGTCGTAAAAACCCGCATAATATTTCATCAATGTCACGGGATTTGCGTTCAGCTCGAAATTGGGGAATTCCGGAACCCAGCCCACATTGGCAGATGCTTTTACCTTTTCCTTTACTATGTCAAAACCATCCACCTTGATGGATCCGGCAGTGGGAAGTATTATGCCGGATATCATGCGGATTGTTGATGTCTTTCCTGCTCCATTGAGCCCTACCAGTCCAAGTATCTCACCATCATTTATCTGCAGGGTAAGATCGCTTACAGCTGGGGGGTCTTTTCTGGTATAAACCTTGGATAAACCTTCGATTGTAATCATTGTGTTATTGCACCACCAGTTACTTCGTTTTCCGATATCGGAGTATAATATATAACAGTAGTGGAACAGAATCACACATTTATCTGCTTTTGCTCCTTCCACTCCGCCTGTTTCTCAGGTCAAGAGCAAAGGATACGGCAAGACCGGCAATAACCGTAAAAACACCATAGAGTGCATCTTTATTGGATAGCATTATCAGTGAGTAAATGGTAAATACGATGCCGAAAATTACCAATATCAGTGAGGCGATCATTCCTCCCCTGTAGAGCCTTGGATTCTTTATATCAATATGCGTCTGGTAAATGGATATCCTGCCGCAGTTCGGGCATTTTGCCCGAAAAAACTGACTGATCTTCAGAGAAGTAAGGGAATACGAAACGCTGTAATAATAGTCAAACTCATGTCCGCATTTTGGGCATTTCAGGTGTTCCTCAGGCACAGTTATCCAATCCCGGCAGGCATAAAATCTTTTCCAGCACCCATCACGTTCCAGCTGGCTGCGATCTCCTCAGGGGATTGGGAATTCTCACAAATCCGAACCACAGCAGGAATATGCCGATGAATTCTGCAAGATAGAGGAAACTGGGAAAACCAGTTATGTAAAGCGTTCCTGCCACTGAGACCACAATCACACCCACAATGATTGATACCATGCTGGGGCTGTGTGACTTTCTGAAATCAAGTGCTGCCTTCACCAGAATGATAACGGCAGCAGGGAAGGTTATTAGTGAGGAAGCCACCGTAACCAGTATGGGCAAAGCGCCAAAGAACACGTGGGATATGATCATCTTTCCAAGTGTTCCGGAGGCAAGTGTGTAAATGAGGAATACGCTTGTTATAAGGACATAAATGCTGTATACCATTGTATTCCTTCCATTTCGTGTAATTGATACCGATCCCAGGGCAAGCAACTCCACTATTGCAGCAACAAGAAACAGATAGGACTTCAGAAGGAATGAAGGATAATAGCCAAGGGCAAATATAATTTCCAGAAGTACGGAAAGGGTGAAAACTACCATGCCGCTGAACCAGAATTGCAGGCTCCTGCTTTTTACCTTTACCGCCTTCAGGCCCATGACCACGGTAAGACCCAGTGAAAGGATGAAGACAACCGATGTCAGGGAAACAGTGAACGCAAAACTCATGAGGAAACTCATTGCTACCAGATCATACCGCTAATTCCTAATTGATATTTGTCACTTTGGCAGTTTCATTCCACTGCCTCAAAGAGTTCAAGAATCTCCTGGCTGTTGGCTTCTCTAGGATTTGTGATTATACCTGTGGACTCCTCTGCCAGCCCAACCATTCCACTCAGATTCAGGTCATACTCATCACGGTCGATGCCGGTTGCTTTCAGATCCAGGGGTTGCCCTATTTCCCGGAAGAATTTGCGGATGGTCTCCCCAAGGCTTTCTCCCCGGTACTTTTCTGGAAAGCACTGCCTGAGGATCTCATAGCTTTCAACAGAATAATCCTGGTTGAAATCCACAACGTATGGAAGATAGAGCCCTACAGACATGCCGTGGGCAATCCTGAAATGTGCCCCCAGGGAATGGCCCATGGCATGCGCAAGTCCAATCTGGGAATTGGAAAATGACAGGCCGGCCATGGATGCGCCAATGTGGACCATTTCCCTGGACTTCATGTTTCCATCCCGGAGGACTGCAGGCAGGTTGTGCGTTATGAGCCTGAGGGCCTTTTCCGCCATGGCCTCCGAATATGGGTTTTTCCACTGGCTGCTGTGCCCCTCTACGGCATGGGTTATGGCATCCACAGCTGTGTTCCTTGTGATTGACTGTGGGAGTTTCTGCACCAGCACAGGATCAAGTATGGCATAGTCCGCAATGATTTCAGGGGATGCCAGTTCATTCTTGCGGCCGTGATCCCTGTCGCTGAGAACGGCAGCCCATGTGCATTCAGATCCGGTTCCGCTTGTGGTGGGGACAAGTATGAGGCGGGACTTCTTCCTGAGTCCAAGATGGACCAGCGGTGTTATGTCAAAAAGGTCAAGATCGGGTCTTTCATACATTACAAATAAGGCCTTTGCAGCATCCATTGATGATCCTCCGCCCATGCCTATTATCAGGTCAGGGGAGAATTCCATGACCTGCTTCGAACGGTCTGTGACATCGGAAACGGTCGGTTCCTCGGGTATATTATCAATTACAAGATTCTTAGACCCGGACGGAAGGTTTGAATGAAGTATGCTGAGAAGCCCAGCTTTCACGATGTTTCTGTCCGTGACAATGAGTATTCTCTCATAATGAAGTTCAGAAAGAAACGAAAGGGCGTCCTCGCCGTAAACTATGCTGGGTGATCGGAAGTACCACATGGGTCAGAACTCCGTTGAAACCTGGGATGCGGTACTCACCATTTCCTTGGCAGCCTTTGTGAACCTCATGATCTTCATCATTGATCCGTCAAGCTTGAATTTTCCAGTTAAAACGCCCTGGATTGGATCGATCTCCCTGTTGATGAGCCTCTTCCAGTTCCCGTACTTGCCTATGTAGCTGAATTCAGATTTAGGTATGTCCGCGGCTGACATGGAGAATTTGTAGTCCCTGCACTTTCCGTGAAAGAGATCAAGATAGAGATATGCAGTATCCTTGAAGTCGCCATCCGGCTGAATAACAAAGGTTATGGCACCCTCCCACTGTTTTCCAGCATCCTGGTATGACTCATTGCTGTTCAGCTTCTCCACATATTCCTTCGCCCATTCGTCACTTGGAAATTTTGACATGATGAAAATAACGGAATTGAGTAAATAAAGATTTCACAGTTTATTATGCCGATGTTGAGAAAATACTGCAAACACAGATCAGATAACGTATCTGCGAAGAGGTTCAGTTAAACAGGTTTATCATCATTCATTGCATATAATGGCATATGTCTGAAAGAATTGCTGTTATCGGCGGAGGAATAACAGGTCTGTTCAGTGCAATGTACCTTGCCCAGGCAGGCTTTGAAACCAGCCTTTTTGAGAAGGGGGAACTGGTATCGGAAACATCTGACAGATTTCACGGGATGATCCACAGCGGTGCAAGGTACGCTGTGAATGATCAGGTCTCCGCTAAAGAGTGCATATCTGAAAACAGGATACTATCGAAAATAGCTTCGTCATTCCTGGACAATTCAGACGGATATTTCCTTGCCATGACTGATCAGGAGGCAGAGTTTGGAGACAGGCTGGCATCCGGATGTCGTGCAGCAGGTATACCCTGCACAGAGGAGGATGTGGGTGAATTCCTTTCCATGGAACCGCACGTGAGCAGGGATTTGAAGAGAGTCATGAAGGTCCCGGACAGGGTGGTGCATGCATTTGATTTTGCGGCCGCTGTGGCTGCCGAGGCCAGAATGCAGGGTGCAGCCATTGCCACAAACACTGAAGTGACAAGGATCATTGCAAGTGAGAATGCTGTAACCGGGCTGGAACTGGCCGCAAGCAGTGCAAAAAGCAGGGAAAATTTCGACCTGGTTGTGAATGCCGCCGGGCCGTTCACATGGAACCTTCTCCGGGAAAGCAATATTCCATCTCCTGAGATCATGCCTTCACTTGGTTCAATGCTTGTCTATGATGGAAGGGTAACAAACTCAGTGCTGAACAGGATGCGCATGCCATCCGACGGGGACATAATAGTTCCATATGGTTCATCTTCCATTCTGGGCACAATAGCAACGGTTGTGGAAGATGCCAGCAATTATACAGTGGATCAGGAGGACATTGATTCAATGCAGGAGGAGGGAAACAGGATGGTGCCATTGCTTGGAAAGATGCCCCTGAAGCGAGTTTATTCCTCCGTACGGCCCCTTGTTTCCGATGGCTCAGGTGATCCTCGCAGCGCATCAAGAAGCTTTGATATATTTGACCACTCGCGTGATGGATACTCAGGATTGCTGACAGTTACTGGAGGCAAATACACCACTGGCAGGATAATAGGCCAGGAAACTGCCAGGAAGGTATGCGAAATATTCGGAACGAACTTTAATCCCAGAAATCCTGAACTGGACACGTCATTTCAGAGGTTTCGGGATTCCGGAATGATGCTGAACAGGGACATCTATGACATGGCTAAGTCCAGGTCCGGAACCATGGACGCAGAGAGACTCATTCCAGGAATGGCACTTGCGGTTATGGCCTCCGTCGGCAACTGGAGAAGTGTGAAGTGATGCAGCTTGGACTATGAAGGCAATTTTTACAGTCTCCTCTCCGCGGATGATACCGTTGCATACCTGTCAGATTTCAGGAAGGTTTCTGCATGCCTTCCCGGCGTGGAATCCGTGGAAGTGCAGGGGAACCAGTACGTGGCAAAGATAAGGTTTGATGTCAGTGAGATGGGGCATTCTTACATATCAACACTCAGTGGCAGAATAAAGGCGCACTATGAGGACTCCGAGAGTGATCAGGTCGTGATTTCGGCATCGGGAAGGGTGGCAGGCGCGTCCCTTAAGATTCTTCTCCATATAACCATATCCGAATCAGAGGGGAAAACCATGGCAAGCTGGAAAGCATCGGTGGATTTCGGCATCCTCATGAAGGTCATGGGGGAAAAGAATATTGCATCCATTGCGGAAGTTAATATCGGCAGAATAATGTCCTGCATTGGCAGGGCAATAAACCCAATATAACAGTTCATTCTCAGCCAATAAGGGAAGGGAAACTTCATCCGGAGAATATTTCCATCTCAATTTTCATACGCTTTTCGAAGTCGTCCAGGAGCTTCTGCATGCTTGCCTTCAGGGCATCGATCCTTCCCTCAACCATCTTCCTTATCTCCCCAAAATCGCTGGGATAGTACCTTGAAATGCGCCCCCCACGGTCAAGGCTATCCATCTCCCTGTAAATGAGGCCCACGGATGAGAGTTTCTGGAGGCACCGGAAAACAGTGCTCCTGTCCCTGCCCATCCGCGCGGACAGATCATCGAGAGTTATCCCCGGCCTCGCAGCCACAGTGTAGAACAGCCTTGATTCAAGCTCGTTGAGATCATAGAAGCAGCAGAGAAGGTCGGAGCACCTAGCTGAAGATTTAGTGAGGGACATTAGGGAGGCCATGCATGGATATCACGAGGTGGTATATCGATATTGTGCATGCTTGCCAATATCGAGAAATACTTAAATACGTGAAAACAATACAATGAAAAGGCTTTCCTGGAGAAATTCCTGGAGAGACAGAAATGGTGGTTGTATGGATAATGACAACATAGATCAGATAAGGGAGAAAATGCTTAGAGAGATGATGACATCAAATACTTCAAATGGAGATAAGGCACAGGTCAGCGCAAAGCCAATGGAGCTCAATGACCGCACGTTTACGGGCGAGGTTGCCAAGCACGACCTTATGGTGGTGGACTTCTGGGCACCCTGGTGCGGGCCATGCCAGTACGTCTCCCCCATAGTTGAGGAACTGGCAAGGGACTATGCGGGAAAAGTTGCGTTTGGCAAGCTTAATGTGGATGACAACCCCATGGTTTCCACACAGTTCAGGGTAATGAGCATACCAACAATCATGTTCTTCAAGAAGGGAAGACTTGTTGATATGCAGATAGGTGCTGTTCCGAAGCAGTTCCTGGACCAGAAGATAAAGAAACACATGGCCCAGTGAATTTCCGGGGTCCTGGATTATGGCTGAGAGCAATTATGACATAATAGTCATCGGTGCAGCTTCGGCTGGGTTAACAGCTGCGCTCTACCTTGCAAGGCAGTCCCTCAATGTGCTCGTTATATCCAAGGATATCGGCGGGCAGGCCCTGCTCACAGATGATATACAGAATTATCCCGGGTTCATGAAGACCGGCGGTTTCGATCTCATGAACAAGTTCCAGGAGCAGGCTGCATCCTATGGGGCCAGGTTCGAATATGATGAGGCACGGGAAATCGTGAAGCTTCCGGATGGGAATTTCAGGGTTTCCACAACCCTTGGCAGCTTTACCGCCACTTCCCTGATTCTTGCTTTCGGAAAAACTCCAAGGAATCTGGATGTTCCGGGAGAGGAAGAGTTCAGGGGACGGGGCGTTTCCTACTGCGCTGTCTGCGATGGCCCGCTTTTCAGGAACTCCGAGATCGGCGTTGTTGGTTCAGGGGATCATGTACTTCAGGCAGCGTCATACCTTTCAAGTCTTGCATCCAGACTTCACGTTGTATACCGGGGCTCAAGAGTCCCGCAGGACGATGAACTTTACATTCAGCTCAGGGAAATGCCCAATGTGGAGTTCCACATGAATTCCACCGTCAGCAGAATCCAGGGTGACATTTCTGTAGATTCAATAGAGGTAGCGTCTGTCAACGGTGGATCCTCCAGGGATATCAAGGTCAGAGGGATCTTCGTGGAAATGGGTTACGTTGCAAGAACAGATTTCGTTAAGGATCTGGTGAAGCTTAATGGGAACCGGGAAATAATTACGGACAAGCTGGGCAAAACCTCCACTGAAGGAGTTTTCGCAGCCGGCGACGTCACTGACATGCCTTACAAGCAGGCAGTAATTTCCGCTGGCCAGGGTGCAACTGCGGCGCTCTCGGCTTTCAACTACATACAGTCAAAACGCGGGAAAATGGCCGTTGCAAACGATTGGAAGAACGTCAAGCCGCGGGTTCCGGAATCAAAGGTTCCCTGATCTGTGACAATCATCCTGCGAAATTTCTGTTCTTTGGAAAAGTCTATTTAACATCCTTTATTATTTCATTTATAATTTGGATGCTGACGGAGATTCAGGATTGAGTACTGATCATGATTCTGATGTAATGGACGTTTCCCCGGAGACGCGCAGCCTCCCCTCGGGAATAGTGCCCACAAGGAGCCTTGGGGCTGGAAAACCTGATGAGGGTGAGGCAATTGGCGCAAGGGAACTGCGTATTGTTTCAGCTGTGGAAAACTCCTTCACGTCACACGGAAAGTACCACATTCATGTCATAAAGAGCAGGGACATCTCCAATGCAAGGTCTTTCTATTCAAAGGTGGCAAGAATCCTGAAGCTGCATGGATATACTGTAAAGACTCTGGCTCCGGCTGATCTATCGGCTCCAGCACTGCCTGGATACAATGAGAAGACAACTGTTCTTGTGATGGAGGAGGACCTTTTCAGTGGAGACCATGAGAATGCTCAGCCTCTCTCATTCCCATCAATTTTCAGTTCCCCGGCTCTCGCTGGCCTCAACCGCCTGAACGTCATCCTGCTTGTTAGCGACGCATTCTATGAAACAATATCGCCGGAAGTTGGCCGCATGATGTCCGAGGCAAATTCAAGCGGAGTCAGTGCAGCATCCAGAGAAAACCATACCAGCAACCGGAATTATGCCGCCCCTGGAATCCTTATGATTTCCGTGTCCTTCTTACTTGGTGCAGTGTCAAATTTTCTGCCATTCTATATTCTTCCAGCACCATACTGGGGTGAATTTGTCCTTGTTGCCGAGGTGTTGATGGTGCTTTTCACTGTCCTTGGAATAGCATTCATGACACTGTCACTTGGAAGAGCTGATCAGCCGGGGCAGAAAGGGACAGTCATTGCCCTCATATTTTTCATATTCCTTTTCGGGTTTGCAATTTTTGGAAGCAATTCCCTGGCGTTCAAGGAACTTGTGGACAGGAATCATTTCCTGCTGTTCATCCTTTCACTGCTCTTCCTTGGCATGTTTATCGCCAAGTTCCCGCTTATGATTGCCCCATCGGGTAGCCGCGCAGGGTATGCCCTGTCCATTGCCGGCGGTCTTATACTGAGTGGATTTATACTGTTCAATACCTCACTGATTACCTATTTCATCCCGGGCGGGGCCGCTCTGGTATACCATAATATTCTTCAGGCCATACGGACCATTGGAACAGGCATAGGTACAATCCTGCTATCTTCAGGATTCCCTGCGTATGGATACATATCACTCAATCCCGTACATATAGGTCTTCTGAATCCTGTAGAATATATCCCATTTACCGGTAACATCCTCATATTCGCCGGATATTTATTTTCATACCGCAGGATCAGACAACCGATAACACACAAGCCTCAGGCGGTATCTCCCCGTTGATGCATTACAATGCGGTTTCTTGGAATGTTTCCACGCTTTGGATCAAAGCATGTGATTTCAGTGGTGTGGCAATGCCATAAAATATCATGCTGCAACAAATTCCTGATGCAATTCCAGAGCAGAGGCATTATTATGGTAGATCAGTGAAGTTCCTCTGGACTGTGAACATGCTCATGAAAGCTGTCAAATTTTGTTTAAATATAAGAATCGCCATGTCATCCTATGCGCACCAGACCAAATGCAATATCTTCAAAGGGCATCGTGGCTTCCTCAAGTATCCAGGCTTCTATTATTGGGTCCAGGATTCTTGAAAGGGGTGGCAACGTTGTTGATGCCGCAATCGCCACAAGTGCAGCTCTTGCAGTTACGCAGAACAACCTCTGCGGACTTGGCGGGGACATGTTTGCACTTGTCAGGATGGAGGGTAGGGGAGTCACCAGTGTCAATGGAAGTGGGCGTTCAGGGTCCCGCGCAACAATTGACATGTATGAGGGCATGGGGATGAGTGAGATGCCTCAGAGGGGCGAGTACTCAGCAATCACTGTTCCAGGCCTTGTACGCGGCTGGGAGACCATTCACAGCAAATTCGGGTCAATGGAATTCAGGGAACTGATCTCTCCTGCAATGGAGCTTGCAGCCAACGGTTTTCCGGTTACCCATAATTATTCGGCTTCCATTTCGGTTTCATCCCGCCATCTTGCAAAGTACAACTGGAAAGATCTGTTCATTCCGGGCGGTAAAGCCCCGGAGCCGGGAGAGTTATTCAGGCAGAAGGATCTGGCGTCCACACTGGGTGAGATCGCCTCGGACGGTCCATCAGGGTTCTATGACGGACACCTGCAGGAGAGGATAATTTCCGGACTGAAAAAACATGATACCCTAATTGACACGGAGGATTTCATCAGGCACAGGACGACCATTGAAAATCCTCTTTTTACAGAATTTGCAGGAACAAGGATATATGAGACTTCTCCAAACAGCCAGGGGGCTACAGTGCTTCTGTGGCTCAACATATTGAAAGAGATGCGAGAAGATCCCGACAGGATAAACATGGAGGACATTGTAAGATCAGGCCTGCTTGCATACGAAGAGAGGGCAAAGTGGATAACCGATCCGGCTGTCAGAGCACTTCCCTCCAATTTTCTCTCGCCCTCGTTTGCCAGAGAGCTTCTGGAACACGGGACTGAGAGGCCTTCCGGCAGTGCTGTTTCAGACAGGGGAGACACGACATACTTCACCGTTTCAGATGCAGAGGGGAATGCCGTCTCAATGATACAGAGCAACTACATGGGATTTGGGTCGGGCATCGTTCCAGACGGAACCGGTTTTGTAATGCAGAACAGGGGGGCATATTTCACATTGAACAGGGAACATCACAATGCACTCGCTCCCGGAAAGCGAACATTCCACACTCTGTGTGCCTCAATGGGTGAAAGGGACGGAGTGCTCGCCTTCTCGCTTGGAACAATGGGGGGAGACATACAGCCGCAGATTCACGTTCAGATAATGAAGAGCATTCTGCTGGATCATATGGATATGCAGCTTGCGCTTGATGCACCAAGGTGGGCTGTTCCGTACACTATTTATGAAAACCCCTCCAGCATTATTTATGAACATTCCATGGATGAGGAAAAGGTCAACGCGCTGAAAAGAATCATGAATACCTTCCCTGTAAACGGCCTGTCATCACAGTTTGGGCACGCGCAGGGAATCATGTCTGTGGGACACGGCGTGATTATGGGCGGCGCTGATCCGAGGGGAGACGGTGTGGCAATACCGATTCTCTGAGTGTATCGCCGGTGGGCAGGCCTTCTTTTTCACTGGGCTTCATTTTCATCCGTAGCACAGTACGGATCATAAGGAATATGGCAATAACCGCAATGGCGAATCCAAGTTTCCTCTGCCCTTTTTCAACCGGAGCCGGCTGCAGTGCACAGTCTAATGTTGGCGTTCCTCCACCTCCCTCATTTTCATTCCGGGCACATAAAGGCACGCCGGGTCTTCTGCAAATGGGTTTCCGGTATATGCCAGCGCTCTTGCCCTAGATCCACCGCACATTTCTCTGAATTCACACCTTCCGCATCTGCCCTCCAGCTTGCCTGACTTTCTCGGGTCAAGATAATCAACACCCTCGCTAATTATGTCCTTCAGGCTGGATCTCCTTATGCTGCCAAGCTTTGCGGTAAACAGGCCGGAAGGATACACATCCCCATTGTATCCAATAAAAAGTGTGCCCCTGAAATGCCTGGCAGGAGGTGCAGCACCCGAGGATGGCCTGACGCGGTCCGGCATCCCTAGAAGGTCAATGGTCGCATCCCTGAGCTTCCGGTAAAGGTTTGTACCAACTGCTTCAGGTTGAATCTCCTGTATCTTCCGGATCACACGGAACACCGGGCCCTCAACAGTCCTGACATTTATTCCGTAGTCCTTCAGATCAGCAAGCCACCTGTTGATCTGCATATACTCATCTGGAGAGACATCCTCTACCTTTATTCCCCTGCCTGTCTTTATGAGGAAGAAAACTTCCCACGTGGTTATTCCAACATCCCTCAGGATGGAAACAAGGTTTGGAAGCTCCATAATATTTCTCTTTATGACTGTTGTGTTGACCTGAGCGTTGATCCCCATCCTCTTGGCCTCAATGATGAGATTCAAAGTGAGATCAAAGCTTCCGGGAATTCTTCTCAGCCAGTCGTGTGTACCTTCATCAATGCCGTCAAGGCTTAGCGACATTGATCGTACTCCGTATGACCTCAGAAACTCCATGAAGTCGCCAGTCAGGAGTGGAGACCCGGCGGGGCTGGCAGAAAATGGAAGGCCAATACTGCTGGCATGGGAAATTATCTCCCTGATATCCTTTCTGAGAAGAAAGTCACCGCCTGTTATAACAACCTCAGGAGGGGTATCGGACAGCCCCCTGATCTGATCGAGCGTATCCTTGAGCTCCGCCGTTGTAAGCTCGTCTGGAAGAGGTTCGCTCTGTGATTCGGCCCTGCAGTGCCTGCATGAATACTCGCACGCCTTTGTCGTTTCAATGAACACCAGAGATGGAACATATGGGCCTACATTATTTTGCATTATCTAAAATTGAAGTAACTAACGTATTAAGCTCTTGATCCTAACATATTAAGCTAACCATGAGGTAACCGTTAATTTTTCCGAAGTCAGTGTGAGAATTCTCTGGCACTTTTCCAATATGGCGGAAAATGCTCATGTTCACGATCCCCAGTCGCAAGGAAGCCCACCTCTTCAGATGTGGGAGGAATTGCGACACTTTCTATATGAAGTTGTGAGATAAATTTCCGGAAAACCTCCTGGCTTGCATGGGTTAAGCCTGAGGTTGCCTGAGGGATTCGGTGGTGACACCGAGGGCTGTACAGCATACGCCTCTGCCCGAATAGCGAGGGTCATACCATCCTGTGGGATGACTGGTAAGGGTTGCCATGCCAGCAAATCTGGAAGTGCAGGCCAACGTGCTTTAGCCGTTTGTGGTTGACATTGTGTTTTCCCAGCTTCATCTTATGCGAGCTGGAATCCCCCTGATACTGTAGGAAGATAACAGCAGGAATACATAACCAGAAATTCAGCCTGATGATCCATTATCATCGGTACTTGTAACTGAGAGGCATGCTACACAAGAGCGGCACTGTTGAGATGGACCGATGGCCGTAATAAATCGATTCCAGCGACATGTCCGGAATACGCGACTCAGGCCGTCATCTGAAATAAGCCCGTAGGGTGATGCCAGAACTTTCAAGGAGTACCCCCATTTCTCCGGAAAAGGCACTTCAAACAGCCAATCGTTGCATCTTAATCCACAAATCTGGGGCAGCAACAAGTCTCCTGCGAAAGCTGGCAAAAGCTGGCTCTTCTGCCAGTACTTATGAAAAAGGTTGAAATGTGATGCGCCATACAGGACCAATGGGTATAGACTGTGATTCCCTTGGAACACTAATTGTGTACCTGAAGGAAGGTGGAACTGTTGAAATTGATCATGAGAAGACAGTTGAGGCTTGCAAATTGGCCATGGAACAGGGAAAAAGCATGGACGAGGTCATCAGGGAAACTCTTTACCCGGGAATTAAGCTGATGAGACTCAGGTTCTGAAAAATCTGATCTGTCGGTTTCAGTCATGATTATATCATAATTCTGCTTTATCCATGTATGGATGATGCCGTGCAGACACTGCTTCAGAAGAGAAACAGCAGGGAAGGCACTCAGGAGGCATTCTCCGGCATCAGTTTCCTGACAACTGCAATGGAAGTCACAAATCGAACGGTGAAGTCCGTTGAGAGCATCAATCTGATCGGAGATGAGCTCGGACGAGAATATGAGATTGTTATGGCATGTCCACGCCAGCACGGCGTTTCAGATACAATCCTAAGATCAATGAGAAAGACATTCCACAACCTGATGGTCATAAGGATCGAACGTGAATCATATGGGAAAGGGAAGGATACTGCGTTCAGATCAAGCACCGGGAAATTCATTGTTCCATTCCACAGCAGCCTTGTTTACCCAATCGAGTACGCAGACATACTTCACTCATTTCTTGAGTTCAGCCTGAAGCGGCTTTACTTCTCGGAGCTCTCGCTGGTTCACAGGGATCTGATCAATGAGGTGGGAGGATGGCGCCACCTTTCCAACGGGGAAGATGTTGACCTCTTCTCACGGCTGGCCGTAAATTTCGGTATCCTGGCCTGCCCTACCAACCTGATGTGGAAGGACAACATCACCATAAAGGAGATCCTTGGCATGAGATATCCTTCACCATCCTCCGGTGGCCAGAATCTGGCAATGGCCAGGGACCTCATCATTGCATGCAATCTCTCCCTGCGTGAGATCCTTGACCTGTCTCGAATAAGAAAGAGTCTGGAGGGCACAAAAGGCGGGTTTCTTATGTTTGCGGCTTACATGGCTTCAAGGCTTTCCAGCATAAAACCGGTGGCATATAACCGCAATAACCTGGTGGTTGTTATGGAATCCGTCCTGGAATCACTTATTCTAAGGGAATATCTAAAGATTCCAGAAATGGAGGATCGTGTTTTCCTGCAGATCGACCGAACGCATATTGAGTTTCTTTCAGAACATAGCAAGATGTTTCGGGAAATGAAAGCATCCCTCGACTATTTCCTGAGGGACCAGATATGAGCAGCGAAAAATGCCAAAGGAATCCGTGCAATCAGGAACCCCACATGCTTTAGCGGTGGGAGAGGTCAGCTGTTATTTTCATCTGGATAATTTTTTCACTGGCGATTCGTCAATACTGCAGGATCATGGGCTCGATGCTCAACTCATTGTAAACATTCTTTAAGAACAATATATGCACTGTGGCGTTTTTTCAGTCATTAATTATTTATCTGCTGCATCCTTCTGGAGCGACACATGGCCATTTTCAAATCCAATGCCGCACATCTTGTTATAATGATCATACTGATCATTTCAGTTATATCGATTCCTTCCAGCAGCATGCAGAATACGGATGGGGCGAACTCGGTTCCTGCAATATCTAACATGAGCAATGGGGCAGTACCGCATTCAGGTATGGAGTCGCCCAGCACTGTTTATTACCTGAGTTCAAACCTGTCTGTCCCTGCCAATAGCACATTTACATTCAGTGGTTATGACATGTTAGCGGAATCCCTTTCCCTGCCATACATAAACATAAACGTCTACGGCGGATTGGAACTGCTGAATTCAACCCTCAGCATACTCAATGCCACGTACAATACCGTGGAAGCAATCAATATAACCCTTCATTCAGATTCTTTCATGCGGATTGACAACTCAACCCTGGATTTTCCGGGGATGCTGAATGCAAGCAGATCAAATATTACTATTGATAATTCAACAATTGAATGTCAATGTGTTAACGATTCTGACCCTCTGGTTTCCAACTATCTGGGAGAGAATTTTTCAAGGTCAGTTGTAAGCATCATAAACAGTTCTGTTTCCGGGCTGATCCATCAGCAAGCTCCGTATGAATTTCCTGATGCCCATATGTTCGTAAATCAGGCCAGCTTCCAGAAATTTTCAGCGAATGGAACAGTTCCCATGAAGAGCCCTGAAAGTCCATATCCCTGGAATGTCCTGATGAACGGCATTCATCTGGATGTTACTTATACGGGCACAGGCAACGAATCCAGTGATAGCCTTCTGCTGAAGGCTGATGGAAAGGTTGTGAAGACGTACTTGCTGCCTAACAATACTGATAACACTTCTGAATTGTCCAAAACCATTTATGGGGGCATGTTTGTTCATACAGCCCGGTGGTTCGCCAGCACATCAAATTTCAGCCTTGTTCTTGAAGAAAATTCATCCTACCCTGTTGGAATAGCAAACGTAACACTGACATTGGAATCCAATGACACGGTTCATGCAAAGGGATACAGTGCATATGACCTGATGCTTTATCACAGCACATCAGAAATCATGAACTCCTCGCTTGCACTGAACTTCAGGAGCAGCACTGTAGGCTATGGTATTCCAGACTTCATCGCAAATCATATGCTTGCAACGAATTCTACCATAATCTGGACTGATTCATCGGTCTCAGGCCTTGATAACTACAGTGCATCACCTTTCCAGCTGAACAACTCCACAGTCTACATGTACAGGCTGGCCAGGGTTCTGCCGGAGGACAAGGGTGGCATGGTCAGTAATTTCAGGTACTCCGTTTCACCGGAGACTCCCCTGCCGTATTCCATGCTGAATAACAGGGGCGTAAATATGACACAGTGCAGACCTTTGTCCATTAACAGATTTATCGCCCTGTCTGGGATACAGGTGAACTCCTCGTATCTGTACACTGGTACATATAAACTGAACTGGGAAACAAACGTTACCACAGTCTCGCTGGAACCATTCCCCGACCTTTCCCGGGCCACAGTTATAATAAATGTAAGTGTCCCAGCCCCCGTTGTAACGTTGAGGATTACCGGGGCAATGCTGTACAGTGGGAACCTGACAGTCAATATGACATACAGCGTATACGACAGACAGGAGCAGTCACTTAACGGAACGGCGGAAATTCTTGCAGTGGGTGAAAACGGTATCATAATTAATGCGTGGAAAGTACCAGTTTTCGGTCTGGAGGCCGAAAACTTTTCCCTGAAATATCATATCAGCAACGGTCAGAATCCAGTGAAAATTAAGGAAGAATTTGTGTCGGACCAAATGTACGCCATGTCCGGCCTGTCTGTTGATTCCACTTCCGTCGATCTTGAATATCCGGCTAACGCCTCCATACGGGTATCAGTGGCAGTCACAGGATATGAACCCGGAGCCATATGGATCATGGAATATGGGGGGAAATATTTCATTTCAAATTCCTCGTCACTGGATTTCAACAGTTCAGCAAATCTCACGCCCACCATAATACCACCAGCCGGATACCGAATCAGCGATGTAGCCATATCCTACGCAGCTAACCATACTGAATTCATTGTGATCAGCTTTTCCGAAATAAAGGAGACGGCCACATTCGTTGAGGAGACTGCAATGCCTGGACAGCAATGGTCAGTACTTATCGCAGGAAGGAACTATTCCACCACAGATTCAATGCTGAACGTCAGCCTGAAGCCCGGCGTTTACAACTATCAGGTAAGTGCGCCAAGAGGCATGAAGGTCAGAGATTCATCAGGCATAGTTAACCTGACAGATTCCAATGCAACAGTTAGTCTCATGTTTTTCGACAGTTTCTCGCTTGTTACTCTCCTGGACATAATGGCCAGTCAGATTGTTTTCTACGCTTTTCTTGCCACGGCAGCTGGAATTGCGGTTACTGGCATTTCGATGTGGCGTAAACGATCCTGGTATATCTGCAGGTCCTGTGGTGCTTCAGTGGATAAAGGCAGGAAATACTGTGATAAATGTGAAGGTAGGAGAAAATAGAATCAAAGAGGCTTTATCCGGAAATGCAATTCTATCTTCATGATAATTGCAGATGTTACATTCTATCCGGTAGGGAAGGGAGAATCAGCCGGAGACACCATCCGCAGGGCTGTGGAAGTCATGGAAAAGTCAGGAGTGCACTGCTATCCGAATAGTATGGCAACAGTCCTTGAGGCTGCCACCCTTGACGAGATATTCAACGCCATAAAAACTGCTGAGACTGAAATACTGAAATCCGGATTCAAACGCGTGGAGACCATAATAAAGATAGATCACAGGACGGATAAGGACAACAGTGTGAAGCACAAACTGGATCGCATAGGTGTTACTCACTGACGGTTACTGGTGTCCCAATGCCTGCCCTGTTCATAGACCGTGATGGTACAATAAACAGGGACTGCCCATACTGCCATGATCCCGCACAGCTGCATGTTTTCAGAAAAGCCGTCCGTGTCATGAAACACTATCAGCAGATGGGTTTCCTTATTATCATTATAACCAACCAGTCAGGCGTGAATCGCGGCTATTTCACCGAAGAAGATCTGGGCAAATTCAATGCTGCCCTGATAAAGCGCCTTGCACACATGGGTGTCAGGGTAGATGCTATTTACTACTGTCCGCACAGGCCAGAGGAGGGATGCAAATGCAGGAAGCCGGAAACGGGGCTTATAGAAAAGGCAATGCATGATTTTCCCATAGACATTGGACATTCATTGATGGTGGGCGACAGGGATGATACTGATGGGGAAATGGCAAGGCGCCTTGGCATTGAATTTCTGAACATTTTACGGGCAAAACATTTCTGACAGCGGCTCTACCGGATCAATCCTTCCGGATATCATGTACTGGAATGCGAAGAATTTATGGTTCGCCATTGAATTATATCTGTATAGTTTATAGATAAAGGATTTATATCTTAATGTAATTTCACAGGATATGGTAAAATACAAGTGGGTTGCGCTTTCCAACACCACAATGGGCGTCCTGATGGCCACCATAAACGGCACCATCACCCTCATATCGTTACCTGCCATATTCAAGGGAATACATCTGAGCCCATTTGCCTCGGGGTCTTTCATTTATCTGCTGTGGATCCTCATGGGATTCAACATTGTCACAGCAGTTCTACTGGTCACATTTGGGAGGCTCTCGGATATTTTCGGCAGGGTCAGGTTATTCAATTTCGGTTTTGCGATATTCACGGCCGGTTCGCTTCTGCTTTACCTGACGCCTGGTACCGGCGTGGCAGCAGCCCAGTATCTTGTTGCAATGAGGATAGTGCAGGGTGTTGGTGCAGCATTCCTGTTTTCAAACAGCTCCGCAATAATCACGGATGCATT
>JAJZZZ010000005.1 GCA_021797265.1 Thermoplasmata archaeon | reverse complement strand
AGGCCATCCTAGCGGGCTCCAGTCAGGTTATGATTAACTATGGGTCACCTGAATTCATGATGAGTGACTGGAACTATGAACCAGGAAGAGACCCGTAGATCTGGGTTCGAATCCCAGTGCTCCCACTTGTTTTGAACGGCTCCCGCCGGAATTTGAACCTCAAGGATCAAATCCTCACCATCCCGAAAAAGTTTTTCCACAGCGGATTTTCCTTTTTCCGCTGCTTCTTTGGTCATGAGATTTTCATAGATTGTGGTGGTCTCAATGCGGGCATGTCCCAACAGGATTTGTACCAATCTCAGATGGTTGGTGTTCCTGTACAGGTAAGTTCCGTAGAAATGTCTGAATGAGTGCGGATGCAATTCAGGCAATCCGATTCTCATTCCTATCTTCTTCACCATTGAGCGGATATAATCATAGGTCTCCAGGATGTTGTCTCTAGTCAACATATTAGAATTTGAAACCCAAAATCTTGCGAAAACAGCTTTTTTATATTCAGCGGAACATGTGAAACACAGGTTTTGGTCTTAATCCGGCGAATTTGCTGAAAATGAGCAGGCACGTACATTTTTTTCTCAATATAAAATCTGGTTTTTCCACTGTTCCGTGGCTTTTGTCCCCAATGAAAAACCCGCTTCATTCGTTGGTGTATATTACATAATTCCATGATTTCTTTGTACCTAGGCAGCAAGGAACATTTGTATCACGTGGGTTTCATCATCTCCACTAATAGTTTACGCAATTGAGCATTTTGGATGCATATAAAGGCTCCATATCGCGTGGCATACTTTTATCAAAAATAAGTAAAGCCAGATTGATTGGCTTTAGATCAAATGGACTTGAAAAGGTTTATTGCCCCTGGCCCAAAGAGAACCCGGGTTTCCCATCAAACGTGAAAAGACCCTCAGTTTTAACGGGAGGATACCCCGACCTGACCAGTCGGGTTAACAGCGCAAGTACGTCCTCATCAGATACTGTCTTTGCTGTTCCCGAGGATTGGAACCTGCAGCGCCAGTGATCAACGCAAAAAGTCTCGGGCATTCCGCCTGGATATACTTTGGTTCCCCTGTTTGTGATCATTGTTAGTGAGAACTCAGGTCCTGCCACATTCTCAAGGGTCTTCCCAAGTGCTTCCGGATTTCCCTGCCAGTCGAGAAACACGTCAACGCCAACAAGTTTCTTATCTGGTTTTTTCCGGGGTGCAAGCGTAATCTGAATAGGTGGAAGCTTATCCGGGTAGCTGACTGGCTTCAACTTTTCAGGTTTCTGCCCCAACCTTTTTATCACAGCTTCGGCAAACTCTCTGGTGCCAACCTTTTCAGTTGAGATTTGAGGGTCATAGATGTCGTAGGTATGAACTCCGTCCTCAATTGTCCTGAGCCAGGCATTATGCACGCGCTCGGCAACCTGTCCCTGCCCTATGTGGACCAGCATCTGAACTGCGGCAAGAAGCAGGCCTGAAGGATTCGCCAAATTCTGCCCTGCTCTCCTTGGAGCGGACCCGTGTATAGCCTCAAACATTGCAATACCATTCCCCACATTGGCACTTCCAGCAAGACCAACCGATCCAGCTATCTGAGCGGCCACATCAGAAAGAATGTCCCCGTAAAGATTTGGAAGAACAACAACATCAAAATCCTCAGGAGTGTCAGCAAGCTTTGCCGCGCCGATATCAACTATCCAGTGTTCGCTCTTAATATCCGGGTATTCTTTCGATACTTCGTCAAAGACTTTGTGGAATAAGCCGTCGGTCATTTTCATTATGTTATCTTTCGTAAAGCAGGTTACTTTATGCCGTCCGTATCTCCTTGCATATTCAAAGGCATACCTGATGAGCCTCTCGGACCCGGGCCTTGATATTAGCTTGAGGCACTGTACAACCTCATCCGTCTGCCTGTGCTCAATACCCCCATAGAGGTCCTCTTCATTTTCCCTGATTATTACAACGTCCATGTCCGGGTGCTTGGTGAATATAAATGGTGCATAGGAAGGGCACTGCCTGACATTTGCATATAGCCCGAGTGTCTTCCTTATGGTGACGTTCAGGCTCTTGAAGCCTCCTCCTTCAGGGGTTGTGATAGGTGCCTTCAAAAATACTCGGGTTCGCCTCAATGAATCCCATGCGGACTGCTCTATGCCAGATGTAATCCCCTTCAGATAGACAGATTCACCTATCTGTATGGGTTCAATCTTCAGCTTAGCTCCGCCGGCCTTGATTATTGAAAGGGTCGCATCCATTATTTCCGGGCCTATTCCATCCCCGTAGGCGACTGTGATTGGTGTCGCAGATTCCTCTCGCTCAATATGTTGCATTGAAACCCAGATAAGGAGAGAAATACTTCAAGGTTCGGATCACAGGGCCACGTCAATGGAGATGAGAAAGAAAAGTTTCCCCGCTGCTCAGCGGAAATAGTTTCAGATTGAACATTCAGTAATTTCAACCCGCAATCTATCCGGTCATTAAGTTAGACTTGTACATGTTCATCAATTGTTTAATTATTAATTGAAAGATACAGTACCAAATATGAACAGATACCTGACTACAGGTCTCATCACCATGATGTTCGCGTCTGTGTTCCAGTATTCATGGAATGCGTTTGAACTCACACTACCAATTGTGTCAGGCATAGACAAATATACCCTGAGCCTGGTCTTCACACTGTTCATAATCATATCATCGGTCTCACAGATATTCTCAGGCATTCTTGCAGATTACATTGGTCCAAGGAGGGTTTACATCGTCTCACTTATAATTTCAGGAGCAGGTCTCATAATGTCCAGCCAGTCCAGGAACGTTTTGGAATTTGCCCTCTTCTGGCTCCTTGGGTCAGTTGGGGAGGGTTCTCTTTACGGTATTTCCGTCAATATGGCCCTGAAGTGGAACGAGGGAAACAGGGGTTTTGCGTCGGGATTTGTTGGCATGGGTTTCGGAATTGGTGCGGTATTTGCAAATCCATTCATATTCATTTTCAAGAACTTCCGGCTACCTATGCTCATTATCGGGATACTGATGCTGGTGATACTCCTTTTCCTATCAAGATACGTAAATTATCCCGTCTCCAAGAGTGGAAGATCACCTGCCAGCGTAATAAGGGAAGGGCGGTGGTGGCTGATCTTTTCATCCTACTCCTTTGCAGGATCACCACTTCAGCTGTTTTCGTTCTTCTTGCTTTTCCTTTCCCTGAAATTTGGCATATCATACCTGGTGCTGGTGACAATAATTTTTCCCCTCATTAGCGGAATTGGACGGCCATTTATTGGAAAGATATCAGACGGCATAGGGAGGACAAGGGCCATCATCTTCATTCTCATATTCATACTGGTTGGGTCGTTTCTGGCCTATCTCGGAACAGAAATCTCAATACTTGTAGCTTCAGTCCTTATTGCGCTGTTCGGGGGATCGCTGTTCACCCTGTATTCATCCCATGTAAGCGATCTTTACGGTTCAAAATATTCCACCGCCAACAATGGCATCCTCTACTCGGGGAAAGCAGTTGCTGGAATAGCCGGAGTATTCATATTCACCCTTATTGACACTTCCTATGGAATTGACAATGCCATGTATTTCATAATACTACTTGGAATATTGTCGATTGCAACATTCCTGGTCAGCGCTTCGCATTCCAGGTCACTTGTGTCTGGGAGTGCCTCACCAAAACGGTGATGGGACACCAGCCAGGCATGAACCATTAAGGGAATTGATCAAGTTGCAGTGCTCTCCTCTTTTTCTACCCCGAATGCACGCATCATGGATCTCATTGCAAAATAGGTGAGAGGTGCAACTGCTATGGCAATTATTGCAGCTCCGTCAAGCACAAGCGGGAAATAGATAAATCTGGAAAGCACAGAAAACAGCAGCGCCATTACAGGTGAGGCACCTGCCGAGAACAGGACCGATACTGAATTGTACCTTCCAGTAAGATCATTTGGTATGACTCTGAGTGAGAAAGCGGAAAGCTGCACATTTATGATTATGACGTCCACACCCATGGCCAGGGTCAGCAATGGTTCGATGAAGACATCCGGATCAATGGCCACTGCCAGTAGCAGGACTCCAATCAACAGTACCTCAACAGTGACAAGCATTAAGGAAAGCTTGGATGAAATCTTTCCCATGGAGATCAGCAGGCCGCCGAAAACCGAACCAATGGGGAATCCCAGGAGGAACAGGGTATAGTAGAAAGCAGGGGCATGCAGAACTATCTTTATGAGCCCGGAACCATAAACATCAAGTGAGATGAACAGCCCATTGAGAATCAGGCTCAGTATCAGCAGGAAAGCCATCTTACGAATGAAAACAAACACCTCGCCATAGTTCTTCCCATGGGTATCGGCTCTTTCCATAACAATGGGAAAACTGAGGGCGGCAGAAAAGAAAGCTAAAGCCACAAGAAAGATCCGTAGGTAGAACATCCCAAGATAGATCATTGCCCCTCCCCCGATTATCCCCAGTATTTCGGAAATTGCTGTTCCGGTCTGATTCATGGATACTGCTTTTCCATACTGATCCTCTGGCATGATGCTCTTTATCATGCCCTGCAGGGAATCAGAAGCCACCCAGGCCAGCAGGGACGATATGAGGTCCACCACCATTATGATGAGAATGGTGTCACCCAGGAAAAGAAGTGAGTAGGCCATCACAAGGATTGCATCTGCAACGAAGAAAACCCTGCTCCTGTTCCTTCTGTCCAGGATATGGCCTTCTGGAACAACTATTATTAGGTAGCCCAGCAACGAGAAAGCCGGTACAAGGCCTGCAAGGAAAACAGAATGGAATCGGGCAACAAGTTCCCATATGAAGTAGACATAAAACAGGAACGTGCTTGCCTTGGCCAGATTCCTGGCAACAAGGAATCTGTAGAATATGCGTCTGCTTTTTTCTATGTGTAAGTAATCATCAGTCATATAAGTATACTTATACGTAATGCTTATACTTATAGATAAACTTGTCTCCTGATGGATCAGAATCAGCAGATTGAAACACTCATATCGGCAATATCCAACCGGACAAAACTTTCAATCATCACTCTCCTGGTTCACAGGAAGCGCATGACGGTGACCCAGATGTCAAAGCTTATTGGCACAACTCGATCAAACCTCTACCAGACCATAGGGGACCTTGTAAGCAGTGGAATCATAAATGAGCCGGAGGCAGTTGTCAACAGGAATTACGTGGAGAAATATTACACACTGAATGAATCCATGTTTAAGGAGCTGGATTCCGAGAGTTGGAAAAAGAGGCTGCAATCGCTTTCCGGCGATCAGTCAAGGGAGATAGTTGTATCATTTCTTCTGTCCCAGTCAATGAATCTGCAGATCATGGCACAGGAGATACAGATGTCTCCGGAAAAAACATCACCAAAAATCAAGGAGTTCCTGCAGAGCGACAGGATACTCATGAGCTATGGCAGGATATCCGATGCAACATACAGCAAACTTCTTGATCACGAGAAAGCCCTTATGAAGATATTTGAGGATAATCCGGACGATGACGGGGATAATACTTACGTGATTCTGGGAATCCCGAGTCTCTTGGATTCCCGGGAGCCCGAAAGATCCGGCCGCAATAGAGCAAAAAGGATGGAATGACAAAATTTATTAGAAGAAAGGCTTCGTCTGATCATGTCATACACATCTGAAATAAGCAGGCGAAACCCGGGACTGTTCATTTTCATGGTTGATCAGTCCAGATCCATGAGCCACAAACTTGGCGGCACCCTGAGATCAAAATCGCAGGAAGCTGCAGATGCCATAAACAGGCAGATTTATGAGCTTATATACCGGTGCACGAAAACAGACGGCGTCAGGGATTATTTTGATATCGGGATAATAGGCTATGGCGCAGCTGCTGATACTGCTGCATCACTGCTGAAGGAAGCCGACATAGTTCCAATTTCAAAGCTGGCTGCCAACCCTCTGAGAATGGAAAAGAGGACGGAGAAAGTTACCGACCCAGACGGAAATGAGGTTGAAACAGAATTTGAATTCCCAGTGTGGTTTGAACCTGTTGCAAATTCCAACACACCCATGGTGAAGGCATTCCAGCTTGCAAAGGAATGGATCGATGACTGGTCCGCAGAGCACAGGGATTCCTATCCGCCTGTGGTGATAAATATATCTGACGGTGCGGCAACCGACGGAGACCCCTTGAAGATTGCCAGGGAAATCATGGAAATGAGCACTTCGGACGGCAAGGTGCTTCTCTGGAACTGCCACCTGTCGGAACTGAAAGGAGCAAAGCCACTGGCGTTCCCGGCAGATCAGGCTGTCCTCCCAAGGGATGACAAGTTTGCACAGCAGCTTTTCGATATGTCAAGTGTCCTTCCGGACAGCTTCCTGAGCATTGCACAGGAGCGGTCGCTTGATGTGAACAGCAATTCTCGTGCATACGTATTCAACGCCGGGCTTGACGAACTGCTGGAACTGCTCGATATAGGAACAAGAGCCCCTACAGAAAATCTTCAATGAGCGGCATTCGTGTCCTGGGCTTCAGGATGAGCAAGCTTGGCAACAGATCCACGGACTGTGAGGATTTTTACAGCTGGGATCTTGCCAGGATGAAGTTTGCCATGGCAGATGGTGCCAGCTCCTCCATTTTTTCCGATATCTGGGCCAGATCCCTTACACAGGCTGCAATGGATGAAAATCTCTCGCTGGATGACAGCCCGGATTCTCTCCTCTCAAGCGTGATGAAAGCCGCCAGGAAGAACTGGTATGGTGGTATACAGTGGGCAGGGCTTCCATGGTTCCTTCGCAACAAATCCGTATCGGGATCACACTCAACCCTTCTTCTGATGCAGGCATGGCCCCTTGCGTCATCATACCGCTATTCAGCTGTTTCTGTTGGAGACACCTGCATGTTTATCCTGAAGGGCAACAAGATCGAGGATTCTTTTCCCCTGAAGCAGTATTCTGATTTCGGAAACACTCCGTCACTGGTATGGAGTGGGAAGGGAAACCCCATTCCTGCAAATGTCAGGATGTCACTTCCAAAATATTCCACTGCATCCGGCACCATTGCCCCGGGCAGCACCGTTATACTGGCAACAGATGCCATATCAAAGTGGATCATGGAGCATGGTAAACCACAGGAAATCCTGGAAGTAATGGGCAATGATCATGCAATGAAGGGATTCATATCCAGGGAAATCAATTCCAGAAGGATGCGAAACGACGACACGGCAATCATAGTTATACGCATCATGTGACGATCTGGTCAAGGGAAAAGCCATCCCACAAAGGATCCTTTGACAGGTACTGGAGAAGAATATCCATAATCTTCTTTATATTCCTGCTCCTGGTTTTCTTCAGTTCAGAGAAAACTGCTGATTCTGATGGCTTCAGGTAGTCGGGTTTCCTGAGGATCAGGCAGTCCGGATCATCAGCGTTGAATTTCTCCCACAGCTCTGGCTTTATGGCGAGTGCCTGCATGGCCAGCTGTATTACAACCACGGAGAAAGTATCAAGCTTTTCACTGTAGGTTTCAGCCTTCCTTCCGGGATGCTGGAAATCCGCATGGCCAAGCTCTGTTGCCTTCTCTCCCTTGAAAGCAGGAATGAACATCCCGTCATAGTCAACGAACTTTATCTTTCCCTTTCCATCAATTATTATATTGTCACCGGAAAGATCACCATGCGCTATCCCTGCTGACTGAAGCGCCATTGCAGCCTCAACAATGCGATTTCCAGTGGCCTTTATGGTACGTGGCTCCTTGATATGTGCAGATATGAACTGATTCAGAGTTGTCCCCTCTATCCATTCCATCCGGAGCATTGGGAAGTATACTCCGTTAACCTTCCGCGTCTTGATGCCCTCCGGATAATATACGAAATGTGTAAGACAATCTGGCGCATTAGGCAGGCTGTTCAGGTATGAGCTTATGGTGCTGTACCTCTGGTTTATGCTCAGTGATTTCTTGGTGAAGCATTTGAGGGCATAGAATTTCCCGTCTCCCGTTGAGATTCTGTAGATGGAACCGTAGTTGCCTGAAGCATGGACATACCAGGACGGGTTTTTTGGATTCCTGACAGCTTCCCATGTATCTGTTTTGCCTATGGATGGACTCAGGTTGAGTTTGAGCGTCTGGAATGACTGTTCGTAATCCTGGCCGGAAGGCCACTGTCCGTTGTATACAGGCGGGACTTTCTGGATTATCCTTGTCACGGTCTGTGTGATGCCGCTTCCTCTTGTTGATCCTGATTGCTGCGGAGATGGCGCCGCCGGAGTTATAACCGGATTTGAAGCCGGAACAGGCGTCACCGATGGAGCTGGGGGCGGCTGGGATGACGGGGTCTTCTTTGCCGCAACCGGCGGCTGTGTCTTTGCATTGAGCGCATCATATATGCGTATGGCCATCTCCAGGACACCTCTCCATTCATCCATGTCCGGGACAGAGAACAGTGTCCTCTTGCCAGCATTGTCAACTATGCAGAGTTTCTTCAGTATTCTACCCTCAATGGAAGCCGCGTACATCTTCTCCAGGGGTATCTGGATTCCTTTCCCGCCATCATCAGGGATGAAGGAAACACCTCCCGCAGAGAGGATGAGCGATCCCTTCTGTCCATCAAGGGAAGCCGAAGTCCCCTTGAAAATTGTGGATCTCTCATTCTGGGCCATTTCTCAGTCCATATTCTCCCATGAGTTCTTAAGGGTTGGCATTGTCAGGCCAATTCAATTTTCAGTAAGGATACCTTGTGAGCCCACCATCTATGGGGATATTTGCTCCGTTTATGTATGATGCCTCGGGGCTGCAGAGGAAGCTCACCAGATGACCTATTTCTTCAGGTTCTCCAATCCTCCCAACCGGTATGCTGGAGATTATCTTCCTCTTCTCTTCCTCAAGGGGAGTCCTGTTCAGCAGGGCATTCCTTTCCAAGACTGCATTCAGCCTTTCCGTTAGAAAGTATCCCTGTGAGATGGAATTCACGGTTATTCCCTTTCTGCCAAGTTCCAGGCTGAGGATCTTGCCAAGATTCACAACCGCAGCCCGCAGTGAACCGGAGATTGCAAAACCCTCATAGGCCTCCCTGGTTGTCATTGAGGTTATGAACACTATCCGCCCGTCACCCTCAATGATCTTCGCGGTTTCCCTGACCAGGCCAATGGTTGCCCTGATGAACATGGAAATGTACCGGTCCCAGTCTTCATCCCTGAGGTCCATGAAAGGAGCAAGGGTGGGATCGCCATAGTTAACAACAAGCGTATCAATACCACCCATGGATTCAGAGGCTTTCTCAACGATGGTAGCCGGATCATCCGTGACCATATTGTAGATTGATGACTGTACTTTGAAGCCCCTCTTTCCAAGCACATCAGCGGAATCCTTTATCCTGCTGCTTCCTGAAGTCATGAAAACCGCCGCTCCCTTTTCCGCGAGCACGGAAGCAATGGCAAACCCAATTCCTGAACTTGCAGCGGTTATGAGTACCTTTCGTTCACTGAGTTTCTTCTGATTCATGGTATCACCATGCCTTTCCGTAGTAATCTTAGTTTCCATGGTGAGGGAATGTTGTGCACCTATTATCTGAAATTCAATCATGCCAATTCCCCGGGTCTGAAGACATACAAATTCAACGTTTCCTTTGAATCGGGATAATCATGTGCCAAGCCCTCATTCCTGCAATCTCGGAGTATTGAGAATATAGAGAACATTCTATTATACTAATATACCATGATAAGGCATGAAAGTTCTCATATATTCCGATGTCCACTCCAATCTGGAGGCCATGAAGGAAATCCTGAAGAGGGAAAAATTTGACAGTTCAATTTTCCTTGGAGATGCAGTGGATTACGGGCCAAAGCCTGCCGAAACCCTGGATCTCATAATGGAGAACATGGATTATGGCGTGATGGGGAACCACGACTATGCAGCCGTTACAGGTGAAGACTGCAAATGCGCACCTGACATGCACGAACTCAGTGAATTTTCCAGAACAGAGGTCACTCTCCCCAATCTATCCAAGGAAGACCTGGGGAAACTTGGCGCACTGAAGGAATCCATTGAGGCCCGGATAGATGGCAAGAAAATCCTCATGACCCATGCGTCTCCAAACAACCACCTCTTCGGCTATCTTTTTGCAACCGAAGCAGAAATGATCTGGAAGGACAAGCGGTATTCCTCATACGATTTCATAATGGTGGGGCACACGCACTTTCCAATGTTGTACCGTGGCAGGATAATCAATCCCGGAAGTGCCGGGCAGCCTCGTGATGGAGACTGGCGCCCCATGTATGCCATGTGGGATACGGAAACCGGTGATATCACATACAGAAGATTCAGGTACGACAACAACGAGACCTGGAGGCAGATCAGGGAGGTCGTACCGGAGGGATCACCATACCTGGATCAGCTCAGAAAATTCTATTTCTGAATGGCATCAGAACAGCGCGTTGAAGTCAGATTTTTTCTCCACAAGCCATTCCTCTTGCTGGCTGTTGCACATGACGCCATATTTTTCCGCCATAGATTCGATGTCTTTCACAAGATTCTCATGCCATACTCTGTCCATGTGGTAAGATCTGTCAGCAATAAATCCGGGTACACTGGGATTCATAAGGCGCTCGGCTCCCCGATATGGGACGTAGGTATCGAAAATCACCCTTGATCCGGTACGGGATGCCAGTGAAAATATGACCTCAATCTCATGAGGATCATCATTGAATCCACGTATTATTGGACCAAGAAATATCCATGTCTTCACGCCGGATCCTGAAAGATAACTCAGTGCTTCCCCGCGGGATAGCGGTGACGGGGCATGGGGCTCAATTATCCTGGCTTTCCTGTCATCAAGTGTTGTTATGGTAATTCCGACATCGCTTGTATTCCTGTGGGCTGCATATATCTCTGCATCTCTCCTGACCAGTGGAGACTTGGTCTGCACCGTTACCCTGAATCCCGATCTCAGCAGAAGATTTGCGGAAGCGCCACTGAGGCAGTACTTTGCCTCAACCGACTGGTACGGGTCCGTGACGGTGGAAATGCCCACAATTCCCCGCCTCATGCCTTTTATCTCGGTCTTCAGGAGATCCAGGAGGTTTGTCTTGACATAAACAACTTCTCCCCAGCTATTGGCAGCGTCAGCTATACGGGTGAAGTCAACCGCATAACAGTATTTACAGCCGTGAAGGCATCCGGAATAAGGGTTCAGTGCATAATCAAGCTCAGCCATTCCTGATTTGGATATGGCAGTCTTGGCTCTGTATTCTACAATCCTCATGTCAAATCCTGAAGTACCTGTCAAGGTTGTTGTATTTCAGTGCGGGAACGACCTTTGAATTACCCGTCCATCTTGATGGATCCACCTTCATGAATTTTGAGATGTATGCGAGAGCCTCATCCAGGGTGTCGAACTGCACCGGCTGTGACCTGAAGAGTTCCCTCATGTTCTCCCTGACGTACCATACACCAACAGGGAGGTTGAAGCCCGGATATATCTCACGCCAGGTTATGGCGCCTCCAGACCTCCTCATGCCGGTAAACTTCTCCGCCACAGCCAGCCTGGCTGAATAATAACATCCCCCGATACCAGGATAGTCTTTCCTTCCATTGTACCCCTCATCATCTATCTCCACGTAGGCATCCTCTCCCCACTGGTTCCATGTGCTGCCCGGAAACCATGATTCGCCCCACTCATACATCCAGCTGGAAGGGGTGAGGACAGCCATGAAGAGATTGCCTGGCGTCGGCCTCACAAAGGCAAGAAACTTATCGATCTGGGGAAGATCCTTGGCCTTCTCCACCAGATCGTCCGATAGATTCTTGTCAACCGCAGTGATGGACCACCTGGTGGGAACAACCTTCCTGGCCTTCCCTATGCCAACCGCACCCACGCTGAGTATCTTTGATATCCTGGAAACATCAACACCGCTTGAGTAAAGATACTTCATGGCCTGGTTTGCCTTCAGATCGGTGTCTCCGTAGACTTTCTCCACATCCTTTCCCGGCGTGGCTCCTGAAACTTCTATCCTTCGGACAGGAGCCGACGGCCCCATTGGAGGAAGATGCTCATCAAGAACAATATCTGAGGACACCAGATTCCTGTCAAACACCATGTCAACTTCCACGGATTTCTGGGAGAGTGCCATGAGCTGGATTTCCTGGAATACTCGATCCGGCGATGCAGCGTCGTCGGTCTTCACGTCCATGCCTCCCCTAATGAGAGAAAGCCTCATTGAAAGGAACTCCTCCATGGGCATTCCAAGCCAGGATGGCGTATTCTCGTAGACGGATGTATCGCCGTGCTCAGGTGGGGTTGATGGATAAATCTTGATGCGGGGATATCCGTATCTTCCAACAAAAACACTTGGCGGCGATGACCCGGAAATGGAATTCCCACGGACTCCGGACACCCTGGGCTGCACCATGTACTTTACGGAAATTGGGCAGAAAGTCAGGCCACATAACATCTTAGCTCCCCTGCAATTGAGGCACAGGGATGCCGGTATCTTCATGGTGGCCTTGACCTGCATATGAACAGATTGGCAACTGATATTTAAGGTATATTTCTTCGCAGTCGATACCACGTGGCATAAACTTTACGGGACTTCAGCCATGTAAAGTTAAATTCCATAATAGCAATACGGGGGAGATAATGACACTGAAACTTGACGCAAGATTGCTCTATGAAATAATGTCTGAGTTCCATACCCTGGGTGATGAGGAATACGGAGGGCAGGGAACGTTCCAGGAGGCCATTCTGGTAGGGTACATATACGGCCTCCTGACCGAAAATCCCTCAAGCGTGATGACGCTGGATTCCGGTACGCACAAGGTTTTCAGTTACGGCGGTTACAGCTATATCATCTGGTTCGACGAGATATACGCATATGCGGAAGATGATGACGATGAAAAAGAGCCAAATGAGCAGGCCACAGAAACTTTCGAGGTCAAGATAGAGGACGTCTCGGAGGATGATGATCATGACAGCGAGGATGACGAGGCAGTCCTCCTGCCGGTCGCCGTTGAGGGCCCTTACACGGCTGACGATATAAGGGATTTCCTTGCAAACGGGGACCTCTGAATGATGAACAGATAAACTCATATATCAGTATGGAGCTGATCACAGCATTGAGAAAGGATGAGTTCCTGGAAATAATTTCCCAGCATATAGGGGCCCCCAGATCAGGGGTGCTCTTCTTCAATATGGTATTTCTACCGAACATGAAGGACGTGCCACTTTCCGATATAACTCCAGGCAGGATATTTGTCCTTCCCTATGACCAGAATTTCAGGATTTCAGTTTCAAGGCACCCGGATGTCCGCCTTCCTGCAGCAATGGGCCAGAGGTTCATTATCCTGCAGGAAAACTTTCGTTCAATCCCCGAGTTGCTTGAAGGTATGGGGTATGTGATGACCGGCTTCAAGGCGGAGAACCATGGAAGAACTGTGATGGATATATCCCAGCCGGGCCATGCTGGAAAATTCTGGAACCTGCTCAAGGATGACAGGGAAATTGAATTTTCTGAGATTTCCTTCAGCAGGGGTGAAACCTCGGTAAGAATAAGGAGGGATATGGAGATTCGTATCTCAAACCCCCACACAGGCACTCCGGAACTTATTGTTGTCCTGATGGAAAAGGCCGCTGTCCAGAGGGATCTGTACCAGATGATCATGGAATCCCTTGGAAAGAAGAGGAACGACGAGGAGTTCTGCCTCCAGGAGCCAATAACTTTGCCCGTGGCCATGGCAAAATTCAGGGGTCAGCCGGGGAACCAGGAGAGACTATCGGTAACACGGGAATCTGGCAATGGAATCGTTGTAAGCACCGGCTCCGGAGTTTGTGAGGTCATGGAAAATGGCGGAGGCATTGCTGTTTTACCCGATCCGTCGCTCACCCTCACAGATGTTCTCCATGTCATAGACGTGCCGGGAGGATGGAAAGATGACTGAAGGCATCAGGATGCGAAACATGGCGCTCAGGTCGCAGGCCGAATCTTTCCTTGGCATATCATTCATTGTGGAAGCCTTCCGCATTAACTGGAAATCCACCGGACTTGTACCCCTGTCATTCTTCCAGAGGAATGGCTTATGGATGTCTGCAATTGGACGCAAATCCCTGGACACATGGGTCCCGGATTATCTTATTTTCAGTGGCGACCGCGAAACTTCAGTGAAGGCAGGTCGAATAATTTCTGAGGTTACCGATGAATTCGCGTCAATGGGTGTAAAGACCCCAGCACCTGTGGCAGTGATACCATCGGGCGGGAATACATACCAGGGGAAATTCCCGGCCATAATAATTCAGCATGGCTATTCTGGCATTGCATACCAGGATTCAGGCTCGTCCGGAATGGCTTCCATACTGGACAATTTGAAACGCCTGCCCCTTATTCCCGTACCACTGTACAATCCGGAAATGCCTGATTTCATGAAGGCTCTGCTGATCACCAGAAATCTTGCCCTGAAGCCTCCCGTGGAAATTCAGAGACTTGTTGCCGGATCGGTGGAGTTCGCATATTCAAGATCCTCCGGGTTTTCCCGTGAAGCCATAAGGAGGGACCTGCAGTCAGTTATCACGGGGCTCGTGAAATCAAGGACGCTGGTGAAAAGGGGGAATTTTGTTTATTACTCCCAGGACAGCGATGAATTCAGAAGGAAATTTGCAAGGAATTTCATGGAATATTCCGTGAAGATTTCCAGGCGGACAATTTTCGATTTCGTTCCTGAAGCATAGATAAACCATTCCTTGCACATCATATGATCAGCCCGAAGATCATCCCCAGAAGGGGTGATATAACCCATGTTGCCACAGTGATCAGGAACGGTTTGGAGGCCATTGCTTTGTTCCTGTACGAAAGCCCGCTGCCAAACACGCTGGAAGTCAGTGTCTGGGTGTTGCTGAGGGGTAAGCCAAGGAATGTTGCCCCTTCCACCAGTGCTGAAGAGATCACAAGAGATACGAAAGCATTGGTGTAACGCATCATGTACATCTCCTGGCCAACCCTCTTGATGATTCCTCTGCTGAGAAACAGTGATCCCAGGACTATCCCGATTATCATGAAGAGGACATTAATGCCGCCTATGCCGGCTACCTGCTCTATAAATCCAAGTGTGTTTGCCCCAAGCGTAAACGCTGTGAGAAATGACACCACTATGAGCGCGATCTTCAGGGACAGGGCAAAGTTCCAGACATTCCTTGGCTGGGCAGATGCAAGTTTACGGTTGAGCATGAAGGCGAAAGCTATGGACATAATGGGCGCCAGAGCCCATGTGATCATTATGAGCGTGACCAGGGGCACATCAACGGGAAATCCGTAGCGAATGGAGAGCCCAACGGAAATACCAACAAGGGCCATTGTCAGTGAGAGCGGAACCCTGAGAAATGCCGCAAGCAGGAATATTACAAGGGCTATACTCAGCGAAAAGGCAATGATCTCGTGCACCCTGGGGATCAGCTTGAATGCCGTCATGCTCAGGCTGTGCCCCTGGATTAGAAGCCCGGCACTGAATCCGGCCATGCCTATGATCAGGCCGCCAATCCTGGAGAGGATCCTCGACCCTATGAGCGTGCCCACGGCAGCGGACATGTTGTTGCCTGCCACAAGGGCCGTCAGGGTTGTGGCAAGCACCAGTATGAGAACTGAGTAGAACATTCTATCTTGTTATGGACACACTGATGGTGTGCACAAGGTCCCCTATGTCCTCACAGTCATCAAGCATGTCATCAAGCTTGTGCACCAGCTCTGTGAGATGCACAAAAACGATGTAGGGCAAGCTGTCTGCTGAATTGTATATTTCATCAATCAGGTTGTCCTTAAGATCATCCACTTTCTCCTCAAGCTTCTGTATCATGGCCCTTGCCTCACCCATTTCATGGAAATCCTTGGCCTCAAGGAGGTGGCGCACCTGGTCAAGCGCCTCAACATTGTTCTGAAGGATGCGGATGCATACATCATACCCTCTCCTGAGGAAATCCCTTGTCCAGTCATCGAAACGGTGGGTGTTTTCATGAACTCTTTTAATTTCCCTGCTGACGAAATAGGACTTGTCCAGGAGGTCGTCGCATGTCTCAACCAGAGTGATGAGATTGTCCATGAGGTTTGAACTGATTGCGCCTCCGGTTATCTGGTCCTTCATTGAAATTGTTATATCGTCACCCTTCTTCTCAATATCCCTGATTATGGCGTTCAGCTGGACTTTCTTGCCGTCCTCTATGCTGAGCATTTCAATCAGGGTCTTTGAAGATTTCTCAGCCAGGTCCACATACTGAGTGAGATTCTGCAGCTGATTCCTTTCGCCCACAACCATGATTCTCTTCAGGAAATTGGCATTGACCATTCTGCTCCCATATTTATCAGGTATTAATATAATGTCATGCAATAGTTCTGCGTTCACCCGCATGGATAAAAACATTTAACAGGGATTTGCTATGACGCTTCTGTTGCTGAACATCATAGTATTCTACCTGTCCATTGTGGCTACAGTATTCGCAATCCTGAACCCCATAGGTGCTGTGCCAACACTCATGGTCCTCACTGATGGATATACGGTGAGTGAAAAGAAGAGGGTCATATCCAAGAGCATCATGGTCGCCTCCGGCATGATTCTTGGCTTCATGTTTGTGGGTGTTTACATATTCCTGGTTCTGGGCATAGACATTTCCGACTTTAAGGTCGCTGGAGGGATTCTCCTCTTCAAGGTTGCATTCGACATGCTCCAGGGAAAAATATCAAACACCAAACTGACGCCTCAGGAAACGCAGGAAAGCATGGACAAGGAAGCTGTAGGAATTGTCCCAATAGGCACTCCGCTACTTGCCGGCCCGGGAACCATAACCACGGCAATGATATATTTCAATTCACCCCAGTATTTCATATCCGAAAGAATAGCCGTGATACTTGCGGTCATCACTGTACTGTTGATATCGTACATAATTCTCAGGCTGTCAAATCCCCTGTTCAACCGCCTGGGAAAGACGGGATCTCTCATAATATCCAGGATAATGGGTCTACTGCTGGCATCAATAGCCATAGAATTCATTACAAGCGGGCTGTTCACCATAATACACACTCTTTAAATCACAACCCCGCCATGTTTGTCGATCATATAAGGGTCGATCCCAGCTATAAATTTATTAGTTTCAAACATTTGGCCCTTTGTTAAAATGTTCAAGATGACAGTGGTATCAACTCCAACCAGGGTTATGGATGAGAACATAGACAAGAACATAGCGTATTTTCTATCGGATATCGGTTACATACCCCGGCTGAATCCGGGCACGGATTTCCAGGCAATTTCGCAGTCCGCATATTTCAGGCTTTTCAAGGAGTGTTTCCTTATGAATCCTGAGAGATACTGGACAGGCGAAGATCTTCTCACGTATCTAAAGACAAGCCGCACCACTCTTTACAGGCATCTGAACAAGCTCAAGTCCATGGATATACTGGAAGAGATACAGGAAGGCAAGACAAAGAAGTACAGGATGCGTTCCGGGGATATCATGAAAGCATGGAACTGGGTCGAGGTCAATGTGAAGATGGCGCTCGAAAATTACAGGAAAACAGTGGAACACATCTGGCGCCTTTCCAGGGCGGAAATCGGCCGTGGCAAAACATAAAGTTTTTTACTGAGTGCCAAATTGCGCGACGAGGGGAACGTGGCTAAAACAAATCTTTCCCGGATTGCAGAGTTGTTGATGAATATGGATATGATAGAGATTAAAAAGGGCGGCAAGTACAGGGTCATTTCAAACAGCGGAAAGGATGAGCCCATGGAGACAATGGGTGAATTTGTTGGCTACACACTGCTTGGAGAAGAGGGCGCTGTATGTTTCAGGATTGAGGCTGAAAATGGGAAGAATGTCCTTAGGCTCATACCTGTTTCCGGACTTATTGCAATAGAATTTGGTGACGAGGAACTGCTCACGGCCGGAAAGAAAGCTGACGACTCGGACAAAACCACCTACTTCAACTGAAATTCTTCCAGGGGATCGTATACCGGCCCCTCGGGCTTCAGTATGCTCCTGTAAAGAAAAATACTCCTGATTTCCTCTTTCCATTGAATGTGAGCATATTTTCTCTCAAGATCCTTTACGTTAACAGGATCACGGAATCTTGACACTGTTATATGGGGGACAAATTTCCTGTTTTCCTTGGTGAAGCCGGTAAGGGCAGCATCAAGCACCCGATGGTTGTACCTGATCTCAGGGGAATCTTCAAGGTTGAGGTAAAGAACTCCTGCAGATGCTGGCGAAGGGAAAGCCGAAAGGCCCTCAATCTTCACGGTGAACCGATGAAGTTCCACGGAGCGGATCCGGCTTGAAATGCGGTCAACAGAGGCTGGATCAGTTTCTCCAAGAAAAACAAAGGTAAGGTGAAGTTCTGGAGTATTTACCGGTTTGGACCCCGGAATGCGCCTGATATCCTGGAAAAGTTCCTTAAGATCATCGAATCTGGTCACTTTGGAGCCAACAAAAACTCTCATGTGGTCATTCACATCCTCCCCGTTCCTAAGAGGACCGGGAGTGTTTTTCGCTCCTGAGATGCCTCTCATGAAGGTGCAGGTATATGCTGTTGGCTATTATTCCGGCATAGTAACCGAAGAATATGAGCAGAAAGGTGTAGAGAAAATTCAGCTTGAGGTTCCTTGTGAGGAAAAATACGATTGCATAGTATATTCCCATCCCGGCCAGTATTGAGATTATGGAATTCCTGCTCATGGCTACACGCAGCTGAGTTTCCTGCCGGTTTTCTCCGGTAGTTTCCACATAACCCAGCCCCCAGCATTTATCGCAGACATCAAGAACGCCATTTTCGTCCCTGACCCAGCCTGAGCCGCCACATTTATCGCAAAGGATTCTCAATTCCCTCACCTCAATTTATAATGAATCAAAAGTATATAGGCTTTGTTATTGAGCAAGAAAAGCGTATTTTGCGGTCTAGGCATAATAATATGAATGATATTATTTTACTTCATAAATTCATCGTGGGACAGAATTTATATCATTAATGAAAAAAAGTGAACTGAGGATGATGAGCCATGGATTATATATTTCACCGCGATCATGGGAGCATGACAAAGATTCCCGATGGCCTGAAGTACACCAAGACACACGAGTGGTATAGGATAGAGGGAGACAAACTGACAATGGGGATTAGCGACTATGCACAGAACCAGCTTACGGATATAGTATACATAGATCTGCCGTCCAAGGGGACAAGAAAGAAGGTAGGGGAAGCACTCCTGACCATAGAATCCGTGAAGTCAGCAGAGGATGTTTACAGCCCGGCAGATGGGGAGGTTACAGACGTGAATTCAGCCCTTACAGATTCGCCTGAAGCAGTGAACAAGGACTGCTATTCAAACTGGATGGTTAAAATGAAGGTAACCGGGAAGCTTGCTGATTCCATGGATGCCGCCCAGTACAGGAAGTTTATTGGAGAATAATCACGGCATGCCCGATCACAGGGATAAATATTATTATCTTGCAAAAAAGGAACGGTACAGGAGCCGTGCTGCCTTCAAGCTCATGGAGATTCAGACCAAGTTTGATCTTCTCAGGCAAGGGCAGTACGTGCTTGAAGTTGGATCCTCACCAGGTGGATGGTCCCAGATCATTACCAGCATAACAAGAAATCCCGTGATTTCGGTGGACATCAACCAGATGGAACCCCTGGACAACGTAATATTCGTCAGGGGGAAGATCGAAGACCCCAGGACGGTTGAGAGAATCGGGGAAATAATGCAGAGTGCCGGCATAAAGCACTTTCAGGGAATTGTTTCGGATGCCATGATTCACACCAGCGGCATACATGATAGGGATCATGCTTCTTCATATCTGCTGTGCCAGTCCGTGATGAATCTGGTGGGCAGATTTCTAGAAGACGGTGGCTTTGTACTTCTCAAGCAGTTCCAGGGAGACCTGACGGCCCAGTTTGTCAACCAGTGGAAGAAACATTTCAGGAACTCAAGAACAACAAAAGTTTCTGCTTCTAGGGATTCCAGCAGCGAAATTTACATTATCTTTGACGGTTATGTTGCCTGATCAGGATCTGCCGGGGCGTAACCCATTGAGACAAGCACATCCCTGATGCCGTTGTAAAATTCATGATCACACACTATGATATGGTTCTCCACATAATTCTGCGTTACGAACTCCCTGACCTTTCCCGCTATGAAATCAATTC
This sequence comes from Thermoplasmata archaeon, assembly GCA_021797265.1. The sequence continues at coordinate 2,502 of JAJZZZ010000005.1, read as the reverse complement.
GCATCTGTTCAAGCTTCTTCCTTCCCCTGATGGCTTTCTGTTTCTCAGCCCACGCCTCCGCAAATTCATATTCATTGGTATCGTGGTAGTCCGCATTGAGCACTCTCTTCTTTCTCATGGAATCCCTGAGGAGGTCGAAGGACCTGATGTTCTGGGTATAAGCTGAATTGTAGGTTTCATCATCCATGTCAATTCCAATGACCCGGCTGCCGCTTTTCTCAGAATAATTGATCACTTCTATGTATATGGGTGGAGGTGTCATGACCTCACCGTATTTTCTAAGCCTGATCCCGTAGATTATCTCATAATCAGACAGGTTCATCTCAAATGGGTCCTTGAGAAATTCTCTCAGCCCCTCCACCTCCGACGGGGCAATGGTAACAAGTATGATTTCAGGGTTCATTGTGTTGAGCACTGATTTTAAATCATCACCATGCGATATCAGGCCCTTCACCCCGGAATAGACCCTGATATTCCTGTGGTTTTCCGGGTTCCTGAATTCCCTGTACATCAGGAGGTTTTCCTCTTCTCAATAATTCTCTGCAGTTGTTCCTTCTCAGAAATGCCCCTGAGTTCATTGACGCTTATGACCGGGCATCCGGCTATGTTCTCGCGTTCGGTACTCATCCTGCTCACCAGGAAAGCATCATTCTCGAATATTGCACTGACGTTTCTCAACGCCTCGATGCGTTCCTTCTTGCCGTTAAGGGTCTCAAGAAGTCCAACAAGAAGAAATTCCCTCATCGATTCCTTTGTGATTGCATCAAATGGTGCCCTCCTCATTGCATGGAAGTCGAATCCATTCCCTATCATTATCGCCAGAACTTCACGAAGAAATTCATTTGTGATCTCCCCATCCTCGGAAGGCATCTGGAGAGAATCTGATATCTCCATGAGGTTTATGGACTTCCTGAGGTCTTCCCTGAGTATCTCTTCAAGCTTCAGGAAAACATCTACTGTTACTGCACTTCCACTTTCATAAAGCGATATGGACCTCCTTGAGACTCCAATTTTATTGGAGAGATACCCGATGGAGTAACCAAGTTCCTCACGTCTTCTGTGCAGCAGTTCACCATCTATGGACACGTAGAAGCCGCCGGGACCTGAGGATATGCACGGCTGATCCCCGTCCACATAGTCACTGAAACTCTCAGCAGAAAGGATGGGAATGCTGTGGCGGTAGTATACGACTCCTCTCTCAAGTGCACCTGATCCTGCCTTCTCCCCAATTACCAGGGGAGTGCCGTCAGTCAGTTTTGATATTCGTATCATCTCAAGGGCATTGGGGCTTTTGAATGTGTCAATGTTCTGCAGGATCTTGATGATAAGCCTGAGTCTGTCTCTCTTGGCTATGAGATCGAAACTCAGGAGGTTACCCAGATTTGGATCGGAGACGTTGAACCCCTCCCTGAGCAAAATCTGGAAAACTTTTCTCAAGACTGCTGCCCTGCGATCATCCACGAGAACAATTATTAAAAATCGTATATAAACATTGCGAATAGTGGTTAAGAGGTTTCAAGAGCAATCTCTGGGAAGGAACTCATTCCTCTGTCTCATCAGCAAACAGGCTGGTGGAGAGCTTAGTGGTGCAATACTTGACCTCGCACTTGCTGCAAATGGGCTCTAGATCAAGATCTTCTGACGTTTCAACTGTAACTTTCCTGACACCATCTATCTCTGAAAGAGCAGCAAAGGTCCTGGGAGGAACTGTGTGGTAGATAATTGCCCTGATGTACACATCCTCCTTCTCAAAATTCCTGCCCTCAATCTCTTTCAGGTAGCAGCCATACTTTTTAACGGTGGAAAGAAACTCAGGAAGAACAACGCCAAAATACCCTGGCGCTATTCTCAAAATGACGGTCTGGTGTCCCATAAGCGGAGCAATGCTTCCCATGTCGGGTATGGGTTTCAGTCTACCCATAAGCTCCTTAATCTCAGGTTTGGATTCAATGATCTTTATGGTATCGTAAACGGTACGGCGATTCACACCAAGGGTCTTGGCAACCTCACTTATTGAAACCTCGATTCCCTCAACGTAAAATTTACCATCCTTGATAGAAATACCACGGTTAAAGACGCCTTCCACAACTTTCCTCTTGATGGGGTGATCTTTGAAATATTCCTCAAGGATTAACAGCATTATTGCTATCATTCCATCCCTATATAAAAAGTATGTAGCTAATATGGATGGTCTTCCAGATATGAAATGCCATGAGTGACCATGGTCGAAGACCCGTTCTTTCAATATTTCAATTCCGGCTTGCCCTTATCCTGTCAAAAACTTTCCTCTCAGTGTTTCAGCTCCTGCAGGGGCAGGCTCGCTTTCGGCAATCTCGTAATATTCATACGGGGCGTGAGAGAGTTTTACTGGCACAGTGTACATAATCCCGCGTCTGAAGAAGGTAACGGCAACATCCTGTCCGGGATGGAATGCGGCCAGATTGTCAATCTTAAGGCGCTTCACCTCCTCCTTCATTTCCTTCAGGAAGACGTCTGTGAACC
>JAJZZZ010000089.1 GCA_021797265.1 Thermoplasmata archaeon | reverse complement strand
TTCTTCCGTCTTAAGGGTCATCTGCTTCTCAAGCAGGACATGCTTTCCCTTCTGAAGTGCCATTTTTGTTTGGTCATAATGAAGGAAATTTGGTGAAGCTATGTACACTGCCTCGAATTCGCCGTTCTCGAAGAAGGAATCGAGATCGTCAAATGGCCTGGCGTTGTACTTCATTCCCTCCTTCCTGGCCTTGTCGATGTTTCTGCTGTAAACCGCTGAAATAGAGTGGCCTGCTTCCCTGAATACTGGCATAACCCTATTGATGGCATGATTTCCCAATCCGGCAATTCCAAAATTCATGAGTAAAACATTCTTACAGGAATAAATAAATTTAGCTATTTCTGATGACAGGAAGAGCCCTTTTATGCTAGGATTGCATATTTTGATGGGTTCCATATGTTAGTTAAAGATATTATGACAAGGGAGCCAGTAATTATTGACGCGCGCGAGGCTACTATTTCTGAAGCTATGGAAAAGATGAGGGGTATCGATGTGAGTCAGGTGCCTGCGGTAAACGGGCACAAATATGTTGGCATGCTGAACTACAGGGAGATCATGAGGAGGAGAAGCCTGCAGCTGACATCCAAAGCGCAGAATTATATCATAAGCACACCCGAACTGACACCGGATACGGAATTGGAGGAGGTTATTCGGCTTCTAGTGGACACAGGGCTTTCAGCATTCCCTGTCCTTGAAAAGAAGAAACTGACAGGGATTGTTTCCAGAAGCGACATTATCCGCAACCTTGACGAGATTCTCGGGAGCAGGGTACTCAGGAACAGGCAGATCATGTCAACTGAACCTGTTTTCGTACATGAGAATGACAGCGTAGATGAAGCAGCGATGAAGATGAGAGGCCTCGATGAAACAGAAATTCCAGTGCTGGATTCTGTTGAAAAACTTTCGGGAATTCTGAGGCTCGATGATATAGCTGCGGATACCTTCAAGAGGCACAAGGAAAAAATACACGGAAGGGAAGGTGGGGCAGGAGACAGAACCGGTGATAAGGTCAAGGTTGTCATCAAGAGTGCCTCCCTGATGGACAATGCCCAGTGGGTTTTCCCTGAAGACAACATCACCAATGCTGCCAAAATGATGAGTGCCCGCAGGTTGCACATCGTGCCCGTAGTGGACCAGGACATGCACGTTCAGGGCATCGTTGGAGTATCTGATATCATAGATGCACTGGACCAGAGGGAGAAGGAAGGAATTCTCATTTCTGTGTCAGGAGTAGAACCCGACGAGCAGGACATATATGACATAACATACAGCATGACAAGCAAGTTTCTCCTGAGATTTTCGAGAATTACAGGCATAAAGCATGGCAAATTCAACATACACGTGGCAAAGTACAGCCAGGAGGGAAAGGTGAAGTATTCCATCAGGACCAAGATTATTGCAGAACCACTGACAATGACTGTAGACTACTTTCACTGGAACTACGGCAAAGGGCTTTCATCCATTTTCGATGCTTACGAGGAAAGACTGCAGAAGTGGAAGACAAAAAATTCCCACCAGCTTGCCTGATATCTTTGAAGAGGAGGGATAATTTTCCATTCCCCCCTCATTTCAATCTATTTTCCATTTTTTTTCATCCACTTTGAGGCGGATGAACTGCGTATTGCTGTATTCCGGCAAGCCCAGACCTTCGTGAGTCAGCGTATAAGAGATGGTACGCAGGACACCACCATGGGCCACAACAAGGATCTTATCATGTTCAGTTGCAAGAGCAACCTCCTCCAGAAAACTCCAGACTCTCCTGGTAAAGCTCTCCCAAGGTTCCACATCAGGGCCATTCTCTATTATTAATTCATCAGTTTCAAGTGTTCGTGCCTGTTCATCTGGCATTCCGAAGTACCTGGCAACTTCAACAGACAGCAGGCCCTCAAATTTTCCAAGTCCCCTCTCCCTTAACCGGCTGTCTGTCGTAACGTTTCCGGTTTGTGTTATTTCAGAAACAATCTTTGCTGTGGTGTAAGCCCTCTGGAGATCGCTGGAATAGATTTTGCCTATTCCTTCCCCAGTAAGTGAGATGCCCAGTTGCCTGGCCTGCATCTGTCCAGTCTCATTTAATGGAATATCGGAGAAGCCCTGCCATTTTCTCATCCTGTTCCATTGAGTCTCCCCATGCCGGGCAACTAGTATTTCTTTTGTGCTCATTCAAAGGTTCAACGTAAAGGGCAATATTACTTTAAGTTTATTCCGGCACCTATCAGGGTTTCCAGCATGCACCTGCTGCATCGCTGTACCAGGCATTCACGTATTCCCCTGTGCTGATCCTGTTGCACACGAAGTGGGCATCGCAATAATCGCAGATTTCCTCGTTGCCTATAACCCAGCCTGTCCCGGGATTCATATCTGTCTTGAGTTCCACCATTTCTTCAGATAAACCCTGTGTCATGGTATCGAATGCGCTGGACGTGCACTGGTTACATCCAGTGTTGCAGGGATATGGCTCACAGGTGAAGAATGGGCCATTATTTCCGTTTCCGGTGTCGTGGTAATCGCAAAACACTGAACAGGATGCATCAGGGCCAAGGGTAGCAGTTATTCCTGGCGGCAGGAAAACATTGTAAGCACCTTTCCCGGCAAGATCTGGAACTGTCCCCGCCTTTATCCATGAAACTATAGAGCCGCCAATATCCTGGTTACTCACAGTCGATGGCGGATCCTGCTGGATTATGACATGTGACTTCAGTGAACCAATGCCAACATTGTATTGCTTTAGCCCTCCGGAATAGCTCTGGTTCTTTTCTATATCCGCCACAACACGATCTATGAATTGTACCCAGGGTTGGTTTGTCCAGTATGTTCCCCAGAAAATGTTAACCCATTGGTACCCGTCCTTCCATACGGGTCCGCCATTATAAACAGCAAGCTTGGTTCCTGGCTGTGCTCCAGCTGTCCTGGATGATTCAATCTCATTCCGGTGGCCGCATGGATAAGCGTAATGCCATATGGCAGAATGGTTTTGGCCGGAGGCCCGGACTCCAACATGTCTGAAAGATTCCACGCTGGAACCGCAAACAGTGCATTCCTCAATTTTAGAACAATAACTGCATCTCCCTTCTGGCATACATAAAATAACACTGACACACTATTTCAAGTTTTTTCAAGATTTAGAATATCCTGGCAAAAGAATTTAAAATGAAGGAAAGTAGCATTGCATGTTCTGGAACATAATGGCAATGCAAAGGGATGCTGGAAAAGATTTCGGAGAGCATCACGGAACCTCTACGATTTCACATAGAAATTCATCATACGTGAAACTCCCGGTAAAGTATTTCTGAATATTGTGTTAGGAATGCTTCAAATACCCGCAGGTTTTCCACCTTTGTTCAATATGATCAGGGAGCTCAGATGGGAAGATATGGATGACATCATCAGAAACTATTACTCATATTATGATGAAATGGAAAATGAGAACCCTGACCTTGGGCTTATTTTTTACTGGGTGAAACCTGATTACCCGAATGAGATAGGATGGTTCAGCAACCTCTACCAAGCAGTCATCAGAGGAGATGCCATATGCCTTGTCGCGGAAGAAGATGGACACGTTGTTGGAATTTGCGATGTGCATTCCAAACGCCCCGGATCTGAGGTGGCCCATATTGGGATGCTGGGAATTGCAATAATTAAAGGATACAGGGGGAAAGGTATAGGAAAGGCTCTGCTCCAGGGAATGTTCAAGGCATGCAAGGGTCATTTTGAAATACTCACACTTGAAGTGTTTTCTATCAACGCGAAGGCTTATGAACTTTACAGGAAGGCTGGATTCAGGGAGAACGGAAAACTCGACAAGTCCATAAAGAGAAATGGCAGGTATTATAGTGAAATCAAGATGTATATTGACCTGACAGAGTCATGAAATTCAGTTTTGGTTGCTTCATATCAATTTACGAAATTCCTTTTCTAGCAAGATTTTAATAAAGCATAACTGTGAACATTCTATATGCCTCTCTTTTGGGAACCAAGAACAATAACCCTGAAAGTCAGGAAATATGATGAGGTCAGGAGTTTCTACAAAGCCGTGCTTTCCCTCAAAGTTTTAGAGGACGAACCGGGGCTCTCTGTGGCTTTTGATCTTGGCAATATATTGTTGATATTGGTCAAAGATGACCTGGGAAAAATGCCAAACAATTTCGGCAAGACATTTGAAATGACCTTTGTTGTGAGAAATCTCAATGAGATTCTGGAAGGGCTGCATAAATTGAATGTGGAGTATGAAGTTGAAAGAATGGGCGAAAAACAGAAGCTCAACATTCAGGATCCAGAGGGAAGGTTAATTTCTTTTATTACTAAGTAAGTGTGTGGAACAAAGCCTGCAGCCACATATTCTAGTATAGTCCCCTGTCTTTTTTTGCCAGATGCCTGAATAAAATGGAGGAAGTGGTTATTAAAGGCTTTTTCCCGCACCTATGTTAGAACAGCCTAATTACTGAGCAACATTGTACCACAAAAATATAACCTGTATATGGTGTATTTTATGCGTGAAATAGATGTCACAGAAGGATAGAGGTGCGCTAATCGCACTGCTGGAAGTTTCCAGAAGTAATTGTCTGGTGATAAACCTAGCATCCTCCCTAGGGGAGGAATCCAACGTAGAGCAGTTGAAAATCGGTGAGAACAACACACTGCACCGGTTTGAAACATCTCAGGATGTTCAGGAAGTTCTTCCGAAGCTTCAGAAGATATCCAACAATGTCATGAGAGTTGGAAAGACCGGGTTCTGGGCTGAGACACCCAGTTGCTCTACCTGTTCAATACTATCTTCCAGCAATGTTGTGGTACTCTCCTCTAGAAGTCTGGACTCTAAGCGCATTCTATACAGGATTATGGTACAGAATGAATCCCGACTCAACGTTCTTGAAAAGAACCTTGAAAATGCCGGCCTCAAGCCGAGGATCCTGGAAACAGAGTATGAAACTCATTCCCTCCTTACTCAGAGAGAGAAAGAAGTTGTGAAGGTTGCCTATGGCCATGGTTACTTTGAACCTGAAAGGGAGATTTCCATGACTGAAGTGGCGCAAATAATGAAAGTCTCCACTCCTTCCCTCTCTGATGTTCTTAGGAGAGGCACTAAAAAAATGGTAAAGAACTATGTGGAAAACAGGCTCTGAACAATTTCCACATAGCCGATGTTTTTTTCTTATTGCTAATTTTTGATTTTTTGACATTGTCAAGATTTAGTTGATAATTCCCGGAAAACCCGGCAGAGACCGAAATCATGAAATATGATGCAGATATTCCATCACATGCGACTGAGGAAGGCGCCATACACTGAGTTCAGGAGAGTTTCCACATCCCTTGACGATTATGCCTCAGTGGATTCCTCCCCTGTCTTTCTGGTCAATAACATACCCATGATGGACATGGAGCTCAGGGAAAACGATCTCATCAGCTTCATGAATCCCATGTGCCCACAGTGCCGCTCAAAGAATGTGGTGAGGAACGGCACAGTGTTCAGGGTTCAGAGATATATCTGCAGGGACTACAGTTACTCATTTGTTGCACGCCCTCCCAACTATGGATACGGGAAGCATTACCCTGACCAGGTGAGGGAGAAGAGCGTCAAAAAATCAGGAAATTAGAAAACCCTTGAGCTATGCCATGAAAGGTGAAAGAACAGTCAGAATACCCCCATTTAGGCTGAAATATGCAATAAATGAAATTCCCTCATTCTATGCGGTTTGAGCACGGGAGCACCGTATATGATTGATTCATCTGTTTCAAACAAAAGTCAGGCACCATGGGCATTTTCAAACCCCTTTTTCTCAGAAGAACCCATAACCAAGGATAGGCAGGGTGCCGGTCATTTGATTAAACGGATTCAAAACATAAAGGCTATATACGCATGCTCTATGTATACGTACAATGACAAAACCAGTCACTTTATCGGATGCTGCATACCAAGCGCTCCTTAGAGAGAAAGGAAAGGATATGTCGTTCTCGGACGTGGTGCTTAAATTGATTGAAGCATCCAAGCGAAAGAGTAATTTTTCTAAATATGCAGGCGCCCTCAAGTCAGACGCAACCAACCTGGAAGAGTTCAAGAAACATATTGAAGAGGACAGGGCAAGAAACACTGAAGGCATGTGA
>JAJZZZ010000088.1 GCA_021797265.1 Thermoplasmata archaeon | reverse complement strand
GGATTTTCCGGGAAAAATCAGAAATTTATGATATTACTCCACTGGTAAAGCTCAACCTGAGGAACAAGGCGCGGCTAATCCTGATTCCCACCACAAGCGGAACTGGTTCTGAGTGCACGTGGGCTGCTGTTCTCAGTGACGAGGACCACTCAAGGAAGAATGAACTTGCCTCAACCGAGATCATAGCAGATCACGCCATACTTGATCCTGCACTGGTACTGAAGCTTCCACCGGGCATTACGAGAAACACGGCCGTGGATGCCATAACGCATGCAGTGGAAGCCAGAAGCAGCCAGTGGCGCAACTACTATTCTGATATTTTTGCTGAGAAAGCCATTGAGCTCATAACCACTAACCTTCCGCTGGTACTGAAGGACCCGGATAACAGGAAGGCCAGGGAAGAGGTGCATATAGGTGCATCAATGGCCGGGATTGCCTTTTCAAATGCACAGGTCGGTCTAGCGCATGCAATGGGGCATTCACTGGGGGCCCATTTCAGGATTCCCCATGGAATAACTGTTGCTTTGTATCTTCCACAGGTTGTTGAATTCAGTGAGCCAGAGGCAAAGGAGAGTTACAACAGCCTGATGATGAAGATGCCCCATGAATTCCGGAGGGGAAATCTGGCAGATTCCCTGAGAGCTTTCTTCAAATCTGTTGGCCAGCCCCTGAACGTGAAGGATTGCGGAATTGACAGACAGAGTTACATGGAGAAAATGGATACCCTTGTTGCCCTGGCGGAGGAATCCACAGGTGGCGTTACAAATCCGAGAGAGGCTTCGTCCGCGGAACTCCGTGAAATGTTTGAGAAGGTAATTTGATGGTTAAAACCTTGGAAATTTTTGGAAACTATATTGATGGAAAAATAGACAAAGACGGAGAGGAAACCACTCTGCTGTCTCCCATTGATGGATCAGAATTCGGGAAGTTATACCTGGCTGATGAGGAGAAAACAAAGGCAGCAATAGACAGCGCTGAGTCCGCATTCAGAAAGTGGTCCATGACAACCCTGAACCAAAGGCAGGAGATCCTTTCAAAGCTCCTCAGTATCGTTGAGGAAAAAGCAGACAGGTATGCGTGGCTTGAAAGCGCAAACACTGGAAGAACTCTCAGGCAGAGCACATTCATGGATGTAACGATTGCCATAGAGCACATAAGGTACTTTGCCACCACCACGGAATTTGTTGAATCCAGGACCATTGAACACCCTGAATATCCCGGAACAAAAGGCATAGTGCAGTACAGGCCATTTGGGGTTGTAGGAGGGGTCGCGCCATGGAATGTCCCTCTTCTCATGGCTGTCTGGAAAATCATGCCTGCCCTTCTGACCGGTAACACAGTTGTGCTTAAGCCAAGCCATTTTACCCCCGCAACTGCATTTGAACTTGCGAAGGACCTGAGCGCAGCGGGACTGCCTCCAGGAGTGCTCAACGTTGTGACCGGCGAAGGTTCAGTGGTGGGAACTACCCTGTCCAGAAGCGAGAAAATAAAAGTCTTGAGTTTTACAGGTTCCACCGCTACCGGCAAAAGGGTCTCCAGGGAAGCGGGAGGCACTCTGAAGAAAATTCTCATGGAACTGGGAGGGAAATCCCCCAATATCGTGCTCAGTGATGCTGATTTGGACAAGGCTGCCAAGGGTGTTCTCTTCGGCATATTCCTTCACTCCGGCCAGCTATGTGAGAGTGGCAGCAGGCTTCTGGTTCATGATGACATAAAGGAGAAGTTGCTCAGCAGGATCAAGTTCTATATGGAGAGAATGAAGCCGGGGAACCCCCTTGATATGGAAACGGACATAGGGGCCATCACCACGAGAGAGCAGAGAAGAAAGATAGAGGAACTGTACAACAGGGGCCTGGAAGAAGGCGCAAAATTATTCTTTTCACATAACCTTGGAACTGGAGTCCCCGAAGGGGGCTTCTACTTCCCTCCCACAGTATTTTCCGATGTCAGCAGCACCATGGATATAGCTCAGGAGGAGATATTCGGCCCGGTCCTCACCGTAACCAACTTTCACTCAGACGGAGAAGCCGCCGACATTGCCAACGGGTCCAAATACGGATTGGCTGCAGGGATCTGGTCCAACAGCACCAGCAGGGCAACAGGTTTGGCCAATCGTATAGACTCTGGGACGGTGTGGATCAATGACTACCACATGATATCTGCTGCCGCCCCACGTGGAGGTTACAAGGAAAGCGGCATCGGAAGGGAACTGGGCCTGGACGGCATTATGGAATACACACAGACCAGGCATCTATTCTATGGTTCAGATGAAAACGCCTTGGGTGAGATTGCAAGAGGGTTAGTGGTTTCTGACCATGATTGATAACTACTTCATGGATTGGATGCACTGATCGGCGCATGTGGCTTGGCCCGGATAGGGACCGTCCATTGTGAAAATAACTTAAACATATCTTTATCATGCTTATTCTAAACACATTTCCAAAAAGCAATGTTTTTCCAATTGCTACATATTTAATTTGTTATTCAATCAAGGAAACCAAGAAATGCATGGGGAAATACTGCTGCTATAAAATTAGAGTTGAAATTAACGTAAAAAACTATGGTTTTTTAATTACAACTTTGAAAATATCAACTTCTTTCCTTACTTCATCCTCATCCAAATCTCTTGAAAGGGATGGAAAACGCTGATATTTTTTGCCTTTTATGTATGTTATTATCGGCTCCTTTATTTCAGATTTACTTTCTCTAACAGTAAATGTCATTTCAATCAACACCTTTCAATACTACATCTAACTTATTTGATTTATCCCTAATTAGTTTTACAAATGTTGGAATCAAATCATTTATGTAAATCTTTCTGATGTTATCAATTTGTTCGGGAGATAACCACACTATTCCATTATCATCAAAAGAAATGATCCCACAATCAGTCTCTCGACCAACACCGTGAGCTTCCTCAGCTTGGAACTTGGAAATCAAAGAAAGAAACACGGACTGATTCTTATTCATAAACGGACCATATAAATTATTCTCTAATGAGATCCTCGCGGCTCTATCACCCATACCAACAGCATGGTATCCAAGGGTTCCAACCTCCGTATAATCAAAATCTTCCACTAAATAAATATGCGGACCATTATAATCCAAACCAGCTACCAGAACATGTAAACCATCCTGAAATCCACCACCTAGTCCTTTAATACCATCTGTGATGAAAGTCGATATTGGCTCAGGAACACTTGATTTTGGATGATATAATTTGGCCCAATCCAAACCCAAAGGTCTCAAGTACATAGACTCCATAGAATCCTTAGCCATGTTGCCTGCCACTTCAGCGCCTTTTTGGGCCACTTCTTCTAAACTCTTCATATCTCCGAGTTTAGTCTTGCCGAATCTCCTAAAGAAATCCTCAATGTAATTAACTGCTCCAGTACCCATTAAGGCAAACTTCACATCCTTGTTGGGTTCGTAAAATTTAATCTTCCTTGCCTTCCCTTCATAGGTAAAAGCACCCCTCTCATAGGACACTAAACGATCGGCAGTCACAACCATTCCACAATTATCCTTTTTTTCGAATGCACCATGACCATTTTTACCATATATCGTAGCAATACAGACTGTCAATTAAAACAATTAACGTGTGGAAATATATGTATTTGCCTATCTTAATTTAACCCTTAACAATATAATCCATGAATTTTTTTGCAGAATACGCTAAACACTAAACTTTTAACAAGATTCCCCGAAAAAGCTTTAACCGATATTTTGTTTATTTACCAAAATGGAAATATTCAGCAATGATTTCTTTGGCAACATAATAGTCATGATTGTCGGATTGGTCATACTAACAGTTGGCGCTCAACTGTTCATTGCTGGCGCTTATGCCTCTACCTTCAATTCCTTGCTTACTGTTATCCTAATGGTAGCGGGTGTTATACTGATGGTATTTGGCCTGAGGCTGCTTTTCGACCTCGTGGACCATATCCATCCCGGACACAGGCATAGAACATGAATTTATGGGTCTGCCGCACAGGTGGAACCAACTAGATTCAAAGAGGCCCACTGTTTCCTGGACCTCAACGCCAGGTACACTGAAAGTGACATGAGGACTAACACCAAACCTGTATTTGGGTCAGTACCATAGCCGCCAAATATTCCAAAATCCTGTCCCACAAACCAGATTATGGCGGTGAGAGGTATGCTGGCAAATGAGGCAATTCTCGGCTTAACCATCCAGGTTAAACCCAACCCAAGGAGAGATACCACCAGAAGAATGTTCCAGACGGAATTATAATGGGACAGTATGACCGCTGTGCTGAATATCGCATATGAAAGCAGGTGCGGTTCGTAAATGAATGAGTAAGGCCCGGCCACGGCAGCAATGCTTCCCGGTACCCAGTATCCATTGGCGGGCAGTGCCTGCAAAAAGGCTGAAAAGATGAACAGTGCGGCAAAGGTATACCTGTAGATGCGCAATTCGTTTCTCTGGTTGAATTTCACCACGAGAATTGTGGATGCTATTGCGTAAAGCAGTGCAGCTCCGGGAAGGCCTGTGAGGATGCTCATGCCTATTCCAGGGGACCCAAGGCTCTCTGCAAATATCCATATGGCAATTGACCAGACAACAGAGATTGCAGCCACAGGCGCAACAGTTCTCCTGGATTTGAGGGTGAGAAATGCCATGCCAAGGAATACCTGCAGTACAGCGGAGAGGGCGTTCATCAGGCTGGCATTTACGGTCCACAGCATTATGATTGGCTGCGCCAGGGGCTGGAGCAGTGCCGGAAGTGCCTGCAGAGTGGGAACCAGAATAAATGGCCCATAACCGAAGGACATCTCAGGCTGGCCCTGGAGGATTCCATCGAGAACCCAGAGTGAGCCAAACGCTATCCTCGTGTAATTCCACAGTTTTGAATCGACTGCTGGAAACCTGAGGTCATAAACCCGGAGCATGAGGACGATGAGCGTTGAAATGATGAGAAGGACTGCAGTGTAGAAATAAAAACCGTAAACTATGGAATATGGCATGTTGTATTCCGTAAAATCCGATACAAAGATGTAAATGAGCGTCAGAAACGCAACTAATGATATTGCTACAGCAGTCACGAGTTTCAGTTGTGGCTTTTCTTCAGGCATTTCGGGAAAATCCCTCCGTTTGTTATGTCACCGCATCCTTATATATTAGGTGCACGAATTCCTGGCCAAATCACGGAAATCATCAGTATCCGAGACAGCACTGCATTTCCAGTATGCATCCACACCGCGGGCACATGCTGGCGTACCTGTATGTCCTGCACTCATCGCAATCACATCCCCTTTCCATGCAGTCTGCGCACATAGCTTTCTATTAGTCATTCCCGCAGAACTATTAGTAAATAATTTAGCAGTTCCTGCAACAATGGGGGCTTCTCTGCGGTTCAACAGCACTCACAGTCTGAATGCACTGCAGTCCCTGTCAGCCTCAAAGGCAAGATTTACAATCCTGACAACTTCAGCTCCATCCTTTCCGGTTGCAATGTGGCTTTCCCTGCCCTGCACCTTGTCGGTGAATGCCTTTATCTCCTCCCTGTAGACATTGACTCCCCTGAAATCCCTGATCTTCTTTCCATCCCTTAGAAGTGCTGATTCCACTGAAGTGGAGAACACCCCGGTTGCAACAAGTGTCCCTTCCGTACCATATACGGTGAGATTGTTCATGGGACTCTTCATCTCCCTTGACGCAATAATATCCACTATTGTGGGGCCATACTGGAGTGTTACGTGCTCGGTGTGTTCTATGACTTTGCCTGTCGGGTTCCTGAAGGATGAAAGGCGATCTGGATGCTTACCGAGAATGAAATTGATTGTATCCATGACATGGACTCCCGTTCCCATGACCGCTCCTCCGCCCACTTTTTCATCTTCTCTCCACCATTTGTTGTCAGGGTTCTCATAACTTCTGGCAGAAAGCGAAGCCCACATTCCTGTGATATATGAAACTTCACCCAGCGCTCCTGTTTGCAGTATCCTCTGGATTTCCCTGATGGCAGGATGAAACCGCATGTGGAATCCAATAGCCAGAGTCAGGTGGTTTTCCTCTGCCAGTTTCACAAGTTCCTCCGCTTCTTCCGTCTTAAGGGTCATCTGCTTCTCAAGCAGGACATGCTTTCCCTTCTGAAGTGCCATTTTTGTTTGGTCATAATGAAGGAAATTTGGTGAAGCTATGTACACTGCCTCGAATTCGCCGTTC
>JAJZZZ010000087.1 GCA_021797265.1 Thermoplasmata archaeon | reverse complement strand
GGATTGTAAAGGCAACACTCCCCAATGGAACTGTTTTAAATTCTGGAGGAAGCACTTTCCCCACCGCTACATTCACCTTCGACCGTGATTCATCGTCTCAGACCAGTGAGGCTGAAATCATCATAGCCGATCTTGAGGCAATCGGAATATCCATAACCTCCGACGGTGTTTCTCACAGCACATGGGAATCCATAATTTTCGGCACCAATGCCGGTTCCACATCACACTATTTTGGCATCAGTTACTATACTGAAGACTATACTGCAACAGAGGACTATGTTGATGCCATACTTGATGAAGGCTATGTTGGTGCATCGGGATATGGAGGCAGTTACAACTATAACTCCACAATATTCAACATGACCATCAACGCAACATCAACAAACAATCCTACATATATAGTGCAGAATTACACCAATATCGTTAAAGACATTTACAACAGCTACTGGTTTGCCTGGCTCAATGTGCCATACATGCTGGCATTCCATGTGGACAATCTGGCAGGAATTATTCCAAACCCAGCAGGATCTGCAGCAGGTTATTTCATGTTCTGGAACGACGTCTATTATACCTGAAGGTGAACGGTTATGGATTCAAGCCGTTCACTAATTTTTTATATAATTAAGAGAAGCATTGAGGGAGTCCTTCTCATTTTTGGCACCATAATTATTGTCTTCCTGATCTCGCATCTACTCAGCGCAAATCCTGCAGTTCTCTGGGCAGGTCCCAAGGCCAGGCCCTCAACCATTGCTGCAGTGAAGCTAAGATACCACCTCAATGATCCAATATATGTACAGCTCTGGTATTTCCTGTCTTCGTATGCTACAGGCAATCTGGGTATTGATCCTGTTACCGGACAATCGATTCTGAGTGAGATCCTTTTCTACTTTCCCAACACGCTTGAACTTGTGCTCATGGCCTTCGTTATAATCATCATTGCAGGTATAGGACTCGGATATCTGTCAGCAATGAACTTTGGTAACAAGAAAGATAGCCTCATAAGAATCTTCTACCTAGGGGCATGGTCCACTCCAACATTTCTGGGTGCGGCTCTTGCTATAAGCGTTTTTGCCTCCTATATCCCCATATTTCCCGTGGGAGGTATGTATTCATCTTATCTTACTGCCCCGCCTCGCATCACCGGTATCTTTGTTCTTGATTCCATAATCACTGGCCATATTGGAGATTTTGTGAACGGAATGTATCATCTCATTCTTCCGGCAGCAACTCTGGCCTTCCTGAATTTTGGATTGGTGACAAGGATCAGCAGGTCAGGTGTGCTTGGGGTGCGGTGGATGCCTTACGTTCGGACCGCTTATTCAAAGGGATTGCCAATGAAGGAGGTTCAGCGGCACCACATTCTCAGGACCGGATTAATAGAGGCAAATACCGTTGTGGCCGTAATGTTCGGGTGGTTGATTTCAGGCACAGTGGTGGTTGAGGAACTCTTCTCATGGCCTGGAATTGGAAGGTTTGCATACAATGCCGTCGTTTCAGATAATTATCCTGTGCTCATCGCTGTTGTCATTGTATTCACAATAGCTGTTGTTGTTGCAAATCTGGTCGCAGATATACTGTACGCTGTACTTGACCCAAGAATAACACTTTCGGGTGAGAAATCATGAATAATGATAGAACTGCTGGCCAGAGGCTTAAGGGAACGCTGTCGGATATATACGCCAACAAGCTTTCCTTCGCTGGACTGATTATAATTGGATTCTTTCTGATTGTGGCAATCCTGTTTGAGCTGCTGGGCACACACATGACGCCATACAATCCATATAAGATCAACCTTTCCAGTGCGAATCTTCCTCCCTCACTGACACACATCTTCGGAACAGACGGACTTGGTCGTGACATATTCTCCCGTATCCTTGCCGCCATACCAGTGGATCTCGCCATCCCTTCTATGGTCGTTGGGATATCGGTCCTTGTAGGCCTTATATTGGGGAGCATTGCCGGCTTTTACAGAGGACCGAGGGAAGAGGTCATAATGAGATTCACTGATCTCTTCCTTGCATTTCCCGGGCTCATAATGGCACTTGCAATAGCAGCAACGCTTGGCCCCAGCCTCATAAATGCAACCATTGCAATCACCATAGTCTGGTGGCCCCCATATGTCCGTATAGTCCGTGCAGGTGTACTGGAAGTATCGGCCAATGATTTTGTGACAGCATCCAGGGCAATGAACCTATCATTCTGGTATATATTCAAGAATGATTTGATACCAAACATAATCCCTACGGTAATTGTATATGCCACCATGGATGTTGGGACAGCCCTTTTGACGCTTTCTACACTTGGATTTCTTGGAGTTGGCATACCTGCTGGCACGC
Organism: Thermoplasmata archaeon; assembly: GCA_021797265.1. Next base: position 3,907 of record JAJZZZ010000087.1, on the reverse strand, counting down.
CTGAACTGGGGCTCATGGCATCATCAATCACCACAACGCTCTATACATATCCGTGGGAAGGGCTCATACCTGCGGCATTCATACTGCTCATAGTCCTCGGACTAGGTTTGCTTGGTGAGGGTCTCAGGGATTCCATGGACGTGAACCTGAAATCACACATTGTCAGGAGAGTCCCAAGGCCAAGAGAGCAGCCAACAGAAGAGGAATCAGGCAGCAGTGCAATATCTTCATAAATAATTTTCTTTTTTCCACATTTAATCTTTATTCACTGAAAATAGTTAAGTTAATATCCATCTGTACTATAATTTGTTTAACAAAGCAGGCATGATCCTTTACAATCCTCACCTCAGTGTGGATGGGGATTCTTTGTACTGCCATCATGCCGGTGCTGGATGTGACAATATGAAGTCGGCAGAATGGGGTAGTTATGAGGATGCACCAAGACTCGTTACAGATGTTCCCGGACCGGAATCACAGAAAATGCTCGCTGACCAGGACAGGTATGAAACTGCAAGCAGGACCTACACATCAGTCTTCAGGATCGGGGTTTCCAGAGCAAGGGGTTCAACAATAGAAGATGTGGACGGCAACAGATTTATTGACTTTTTTTCCGGCGTCAGCGTCATCAACCTGGGGCATGGATTTCCGCCAGTCAGGAATGCCATCCGCGATCAGCTGGACAAAGTTGTGCACATAAATGAAATGCCTACTGAGATGAGGATCAATTTCCTGAAGACGTTCAATTCCACACTCCCTGCAGGGCTCAAGGATCATTCCAGAACAATGTTCACAGTAACTGGCGCCGAAGCCTGTGAAACTGCAATAGAGCTTGCCAGGCACGTAACAGGAAGGAAGACCATTGTGGCTTTCAGTGGCAGCTACCATGGCGTTTCAGGGGAGATTATTTCTGCTACCTCAAACCCCCACTACCGCGGGTATGCAGGTATTGGCCTGAGGGATATTGCCTACGTCCCATACCCATATTCATACAGGTTCCCCTTCAATGTGAAGATGGGGGATATGTCCGCATACGTTGGGGATATGCTACGCCACATGATTTCTGATCCGTACGCTGGACCCGGGGAAATAGGTGGAGTCATTGTTGAACCCATACAGGGAGAGGGCGGCTATGTTGTACCTCCTGACGACTTTCTTCCCATGATAAGGGAGATCACACAGGACAATGGAGTGCCCCTGATTCTGGATGAGGTTCAATCCGGTGTGGGCAGATCTGGAAGAATATGGGCAAGCGAATATACCAAGGTGTCACCTGACATAATGTGCGTTTCAAAGAGCATCGGGGAAGGAATACCAATTTCCATGATTGCCTACCGGAATGATTATGATGAAAAACTGCCGCCAGGTTTCCACCTTGGAACTTACAGGGGGAATCCGCTTGGCATGGCAGCCGGCCATGCCACACTGAACTACCTCAAGGAGAGCAGCGTTCTGGACATGGTTCGTTCAAATGGTTCTCATATTCTGAAAAGACTTGAGGAATTTGCCCAGAATAACAGATATATTGGCGAGGTGAGGGGAAGAGGGTATATGATTGCACTGGAGATGGTTGACGATCCAGTAACAAAGAAACCTGGAACAAAAAGAGCTGCACGAATAAAGGAATATATGTTCAAACACGGTGTTCTGATGCATACATGCGGACACTATGCCAATGTACTGAGATTCATGGCACCTCTGACAATTGAACCTGACCTGGCGGATAGAGGGATGGACATTCTTGAAGATGCCTTGAAAGAAGTTTCCTGATCCACTGACAGATTCATATCAGGAAATTTTATTGTATATCCTATTTTTTCCAATTACACTGAAATTACCCGCTGAACCATAAAACATTTGACTAAAAAATTTGGATTTATGAAAATTTACCATCTGGAAACAACAACCTTCCTTTCTGTAAAGAACATGACGTGGTCATCCCCGCCCTGTGCATGCAGGTCCCCGAAGAAAGAATCCTTGTAACCGCCGAATGGGTAGAACGAAATGGGTGCTGCAACACCAACATTCACACCGAAATTACCAGCTTCAACGCCATGAATAAATTCTCTTGCGTTTCTACCGCTGGAGGTGAAAATGGTTGCTGAATTTCCATACCTGCTCCTGTTAATGGTTTCGATGGCGTTTTCAAGGTTCTTCACTTCCATTACTGATGCTACCGGCCCGAATATCTCATCAGTGACTATCTTCATGTCACTGACGGCATTGTCAAATATGGTTGGACCAAGGAAGTAACCTTCGGGATGTTTCTGAGATCTCTTCTTTCTGCCGTCCAGTAAGAGATTTGCTCCCTCTTCCTCTCCCCTAATAATATATGATTCCACACGCTTCAGGTGATCTTCCCTGATGAGGGGTCCCATGTCTGTATCTGCATCAAGTCCAAAGCCAAGCCTTAGCTTTGAAGCTGCGTCAACGAAGGAATTCACAACCTTCTGGTGATTCTCAGGCAACGTCACCAGCACTGAGCCTGCAAGACAGCGTTCGCCTGCGTTACCAAAGAATGAGCTTATGAGGGAGGGAATCACCGTTCCGAGATCAGCGTCAGGCATGACAAGTTCGTAATTCTTCGCAGATGCACCGGCCTGAACACGCCTGTGTGTTTCGGTACCGCGCCTGTGAATTATCTCAGCCGTTCTTGTGGAACCAACAAAACTATACCCGGATATATGTGGGTTTGAAAGAAGTGCCTCAACTGTTTCCTGCCCCCCGTTCACCACGGATACAACACCCGGAGGGATACCTGCTTTCTGGAACATGGAGGAAACATACTGCATGGTGAGAGGGACTTTTTCTGATGGTTTCACCACAACGGTGTTGCCAAGCCCTATGGCATAGGGTATGAACCAGAATGGCACCATCACGGGGAAATTGAAAGGCGCAATTACCGCAAACACTCCAATGGGTTCGCGAATCAGTTCCTCGTCAATGCCTCTGGCAATATCTGAATTGTTCCTGCCCATTATGTGGTATGTTGCTGCTGTTGCAGACTCGACGTTCTCCACGGCCCTCATCACCTCTCCATAGCTCTCATCAAAGGTCTTTCCGTGCTCAGTGGTCACTATCCGTGCTATTTCGTCTGCGTTCTCCCTCAAAAGGTTTTCCAGCCTGAAGAGAATTTTTACCCTGTCGGTTATGGGGACTTTGGACCAGCTCCTGAAGGCAGTCATGGCTGCATCCACTGCAGCGTCAACCACTCTCTGTCCTGAGCCTGCTGTCCTGGCAATAATTTTACCGAATGCCGGGTTATAGACATCATAAACCGGTTCCCCTTCTATATCCTGAAGTTTCCCTTCCAGATAGTTCCTCACTCTTTCCACTTTCTCCTCTTCATGAGTACTGCTTTTCATCACATCACCTCCCTGTCGGCAATGGACAGGGCAGCATCCAGTGCGTCGAATCCCCTGTCCAGATCATCACGTGAAATAATGAGCGGCGGAGCTATCATGAGATTCGTCACCCATGTGCTTATGTAAACGCCATCCTGCATTGCCTTCTTTGCAACCAGATCAGTCATCAGGGATTTTCCAGCCACCTTCTCCTCGTAGCTGTTGAATGGCGTTTTCTGCTCCTGATCCTTCACAAGTTCCACTGCCCCGAATAATCCTATGTGCCTGACGTCCCCAACCGATCTGTGCTTTTCCCTGATCTCCTCAAGCCTGCTGGCAAAATGCGGAGCCATGCCCTTGACCTTTTTCATTATGTCCAGTCTCTTGTATTCCTCAATGGCAGCAACTCCAGCAGCAAGAGTCATGGGATGTGCCTCGTATGTGTGGCCATGGGCAAAGTAGTTCTGGTCAAAGTATTCGGAAATCCTTTTGTCCGTTGCAGTCAGGGACAGGGGCATGTAAGCTCCACTGATGCCTTTTGCCGTTGTAATGATATCCGGCTTCAC
>JAJZZZ010000086.1 GCA_021797265.1 Thermoplasmata archaeon | reverse complement strand
TTAATAAATTGAAATACGAAAGACTCAGAGGTTTCAGGGACCTTTATCCCGAGGACATGGAGCCAAAGGATAGATTTTTCGAACAAGCAAAGAAAGTTGCGAGAAGTTTCGGATATGCAATGATAGATTATCCCAGCCTCGAATCCATTGAATTGTATCTCGACAAGTCAGGGGAAGAACTTGTCGGCCAGACATTTTCATTTACCGATAAGGGCGGAAGGAATGTTACACTTCTCCCTGAGGCCACCCCCTCTGTAATGCGCATGCTGACATCAAGAAAGGAACTCTCAAAACCTGTAAGATGGTTCGGCATTCCAAAGATATGGAGATACGAAGAGCCACAGTCGGGAAGAGTGAGAGAACACTTCCAGTTCAATGCTGATCTCTTTGGGCCTAACAACCCTGCAGCTGATGCAGAGATCATTGCACTGGCTTCAGATATACTTGATTCCTGTGGTCTCAGAAACAGATTTCACATAAGGTTAAACAATAGGAAACTTATGGACGCAATTCTTGAAAGTATCGATGTCAAGGATGTCCCAAAGGCGTTCTCAATTATAGACAGATTCCACAAAATAGATATCCAGGAGTTTAGGGTTTCTTTTCTTTCTGTAGCTGGAACCGAAGAAAATGTTGAAAGAGTTCTTGAACTGATAAAAGAGAAGGGCGAGGCGGACGCTATGCTTGAGAAAATAGAGCTGAGTTTTGCTGGTGATGATAAAATCAAGGAAATCCTTGGGAACTTGAGGCAGACCTCCAACCTGATCAAAGGTTACACGGGTTATGCCCCCTACCTGGATCTTTCAGTGGTCAGGGGATTGTCATATTACACGGGAACTGTATTCGAATTCTCTGACGCCGAGGGGCAGTTCAGATCTATCCTTGGAGGAGGCAGATATGACAATCTTTCAGTAAACTTTTCAGGAACAGAGATACCTGCAGTAGGCTTCGGAATGGGGGACGTTGTTGTTGAGCTAATGATGAAGAAATACGGAAAATGGGAAACCTCTGGATATACAATTAAGGCTTACCTTGTTTCCACCTCACAATCAGGAACAGAGATTTGTATGAAGGTGGCAAAAACTCTTAGAGAGAGGGGCATTGTTGCAATCTCAGATCTCAGTGGAAGAAGCATCGCCAACCAGATGAAGAGCGCATCTGCCGCCGGAGCTCACCTGGCATTCATAGCCGGAGACAGGGAGAACGAGAGCCAGTCTGTAACTGTCAAAGATATGGAAACGGGTTCCCAAACTTCTGTTCCGCTTAGCTCAATCGATTCTTATATCATTACGAAAATAGGAGAATTCAGGCAAAGAATTAGCACGTAAATATTAGAAAGATTCTTAAACTCCTTATATTTCACATACAGTAGTGATCTAGGTTTGTCAGTGGCATTTGTTCTGGTCAGCACGGTACCCGGAAAGGAGCATGAAGTCTATAACAGGATTTCCAAGCTGGAATATGTCGTAGAGATCCACCCTCTTTTTGGGGAGTATGATCTTATTGTGAAAATAGATGCCAAAGATTTTAGCGAACTTGGTAAGGTTGTTGTTGAGAAGATAAGAACCATAGAAGGAGTCATAGACACCAAGACACTAACAGGAATCAAACTTTAAGAGTTGGAAACATGATTGCGGCAGCATATGATCCTTGGAACTGGCAGGTATTTTTGTTTGTAGTGCTGGGCATTCTTGCCTTGGCTCTTTTCATTCTCGGTATTCTGACTTCATATTTCGGAAGCGGAAAGAGCAGACTTGTTGGAGTATCCCTTCTGGTAGTGGGAATAGTCATTGGACTGATTATTTATCTGGTGACACATTTCTACATGCCTGGAGTAGGTCTTCTGGATAATGTTATAGTTGGAGCTGTTTTCTATATAGTTGCTACAATTATAGGGGCAGCAATAGGGCTGCTGGTATTCCTCGGCGCAATAATGAAAACCTGAGGATTACAAAATATTCAATATTTATTCACGATTACCTTTTGAATGCTTTCTGTTGAAAAATTTTTGGATTCTGCAACCAAGGAGATAAATGAAAAACTAACTGGCAAAGGTATTTTAGCCTGCTCTGGGGGGCAGGACAGCACCCTTCTTGCCATTATTGCCAGTAAGGCTGCAGGAGATAGAATCCTCTCTGTATTTATAGATACAGGCCTCGTAAGGGAAGGTGAGAAAGAGAGGGTTAGAGAGATATTTGAAAGGTACAGCCTCAATTACAGGATCGTTGATGCTTCTGATGATTTTCTTTCTGCCCTAAAAGGAGTAACTGACCCTGAAAGGAAAAGAAAGATCATAGGAGCCAAATTTATAGAGGTATTCGAGAAGATTGCTAGAGAATTTGGCGCCGAAACTTTACTTCAGGGAACAATAGCTCCAGACTGGATTGAGAGCGGGGGTTCTGTTAGAGACACAATCAAGAGCCATCACAATGTTGGCGGACTGCCTGATGTGATGAATCTAAAACTCCTGGAACCCCTGAGAGACCTTTACAAAGACGAGGTCCGAGCGGTATCAGAATATCTGCAACTTCCATCAGATATTCAGCCATTCCCTGGGCCGGGGCTTGCAGTCAGGATTATCGGGGAGGTCACAAAAGAGAAGGCAGATACGCTGAGAAAGGTCACCTCAATTCTTGAAGAGAAGGTCCGTGAAAGATTCCCCGTGAAAAACAGACCATGGCAATATTTTGCAGTTCTCCTTCCGGTTCAGTCGACCGGAATACATGGAGACAAAAGAAGCTACGGAAAGACGGTATGCATAAGGATGGTTGAGACCAATGACGGAATGAGCGGGACATTCTCCAAACCGGACTGGGAATTTCTTGAGGAGGTTTCAACGGATATAACCAATGAAGTTAAAGAAATAAACAGGGTTGTTTATGACATAACTGACAAACCGCCTGCCACTATAGAGTGGGAATGAGTGCTCCTCAACACTTAACTGGCTGCATAATGTGCTGGGCTTAACGTTTTCAAAATTTTTGCTGTAATAAATCTGCAAATCGTTTAATAGATGTTGAAAATACAAGTCCCCATGATCAAGACAGTCCGGGAAATAATGACCACCAAGCCTACCACTTTTTCAGTCCCAAGTGCCATAAATAGCCTTGTTAAAACACTGATACAGAACAATCTTACTGGCCTTCCAATTACAGACCAGTCTGGAAAATATGTAGGAATGGTAAGCAGACGAGATATCTTTGAAAATCCACACGAATCCCAGACTGCCATGTTACTGAGAAGGGCAAGGGCTGTTAGACCAGACGATAGCATAGAGGACGCCGCAAAAGAACTTTCCAGACAGGGCAGGCGTCACATAGCAGTAATTGACGATGATAACAATGTAGTTGGTATCCTGACTCCGCAGAATTTTCTCAGAGCAATCAGAGAAAAACATGGCACTAGAAAGGTCAAAGACCTTGGAGAATTGTCTGCAGTATGTGTATATGAGGAGGACCCTGTCTCTGTGGTTTCTCATATTATGAGAATTTCCAGAACTTATGCCTCTCCAGTTCTCAATTTATCCGGACAGTTTGCCGGCATCGTAACAGACAGAGACCTGTTCGACAAGATAGATATTGAATCTAGAATGGAGACTTCTGAAACCGGAATGGCGGATGATGAAGATCCCTGGTCCTGGGAAGGTATCAGGAATGTTTTCACATATATTATAGTGAAGAACAATGTTCAGCTGCCAAATTCCCCTGTAAAGAACATAATGGTAAGAAACCCCGTTGTTACAAACACAAACGATACCATGGAAGCAGCTGTCAGAAAGATGGAGGGGGGGAACTATAACCAGCTTCCAGTATTCAAGGGGAGTGATGATCTGGTAGGCATGCTCTTCGACACACACATACTGAGGATACTTTTCTGAAACATGATGCCTGAAATTCCATATTTATTCACAGATTACTTTATATTTTAATGAGGAAGACAATATGACCGTAGAAAAAACTGAAAATACCTATGAGAAAGTAGTTGAACTTGCCAAAAGAAGAGGATTTTTCTGGCCATCATTTTCCATATATGGCGGAGAAGCAGGATTCTATGACTATGGACCACTTGGAGTAATGCTGAAAGATAACATTATTCGCATTTGGAAGGAGGCCTATCTTAGAGAGAATGCCCTTCTGATTGACACCCCTGTTGTCGTTCCCAGGGCCGTTTTTCAGGCTTCGGGCCATGTCGACAAATTTCTTGATATAGCAGCAGAATGTGATAAATGTCACCTGAGGCAGAAGCTTGAAACCTTCACCAGGAGTGCCGGATTTCAGGAAGTGTTCGATACTGTGGAAAGCGGTCTATCTTTTGTCAGGGACAATGTTGTAAAATGCACAAACTGTGGTACTAGAATCACCAGAGTATTCGATGTCAGGCAGATGTTCTACCTTCCCGATCAGGGATCCTCTGGTGACCTTTTTCTCAGGCCTGAGACTGCTCAGGGAATTTTCATAAATTTCAGGATTCTCAATAACCTTTTCAGGGGCAAGCTTCCAATGGCCATAGCCCAGACCGGAAAAGGTTTCAGGAACGAGATAGCACCTAGACAGAGCCTCATAAGAATGAAGGAATTTAATATGTGTGAGGTGGAGGTATTTGTGCATCCGGAAAAGAAGTACTGGGCTGAGATAGAATATGATGGCGATATTACCATCTGCCCAAGGTCATCACCACCAGTCACTGTGAATGCCAGGGAAGCTGTCAATTCAGGAATAATAAGCAGCAATGCAATGGGTTATTTTATGACGCTGACTCAGCAGATACTTCTGAAAATGGGTATTGCAAAGGACCGCTTGAGATTCAGGCAACACGAAAAAAACGAACTGGCACACTATTCTTTTGATTCATGGGATGCTGAAGCAGAACTTGACGGAAACTGGATTGAAATAACAGGGATTGCTGACAGAAATGATCTAAGAAACCATGAGAGGACAAGTGGAGAGTCTATGTCTGTCAGTAGTGAAGATGGTGATATTGTACCTTCTGTCATTGAGCCAGCATCCGGCGTGGACAGAATAGTCCTGACCGTGCTGATGCATTCTTTGAAGACCAGGGAAAATGGATATACGGTGCTGTCACTCACTCCTGATGTTGCTCCATACCATGCTGCAGTGTTTCCACTGATGAAAAAAAATGGAATGGACCTTCTCGCGCGTGAAATATTCAGGAGCCTGTCCCTGAAGGACCCGTATATATTTTATGATGAATCAGGATCAATAGGTAAAAGATACGCAAGGCAGGATGAGATTGGTACCCCATACTGTATAACAATTGATGGAGATTCCCTTGAAGACGGGACAGTTACTGTCAGGGAAAGGGACAGTGCCAGGCAGATAAGGATTGCTTCGAAAGAGCTGATAAATCATGGCCTGATTGGAAATCCCAGCATTTCCCTGGATAAATTCACGGATCAGCCTTCGTGATACTTATGATTCCAACTGGACAGGAGCGCTCTGCCTCAATATTCTCCTCAGACTTGCTATCAGGTATAATTTCATTTCTGACACTTGCCTTTCCATCCGAATCCATGTAGAAGTTGTCACAAAGTGCGGTGCATATTGCATCGCCTATGCAATCCTTCCTGTCAATGCTTACCCGGTAACTACTCATTTTTACCATCTCTGTATTTTCTGACTGACTTTTGCAGTGCGTTGAGGGAAAGCAGCGCGCACTTTTCCCTGCTGGGGCCCAGATTGAGACCAATGCTTGTTAGGACTTCCTCCGGCCCTATCTTCATTACATCTTCTGTGGTTTTTCCCTTTACCCTTTCAGTCAGCATTGATGCTGCCCCTTGACTGACAGAGCATCCGCGACCTATGAACTTTACGTCTGTAATAATTCCGTTATCTATTTTCAGTGAGAATTGTACAGCATCTCCGCATACTGGATTGTATTCAACAAGTTGGACTGATGGTTCTTCAATTTTTCCGTAATTCCTCGGGGATCTGTAATGATCCAGGAGTATTTCCATATTAGTTTCCTCTTCACTCATGGTACTTCACCGCAACATTTTCGATTGCCTGAAATAGATTTTCAACATCTAATTCTGAGTTGTATATATAATAGGAGGCCCTTGAGGTTGCCACGACACCCAGACGGTGAGTCAGAGGCATTGCACAATGGTGGCCAGATCTTACTGCAATCCTCTCTCTGTCCAGGGATGATGCAACATCATGAGGATGGACGGCAGAACCTATCTTCATCGAAGACTGCTCAAGCATTTCAGACTCAAGATCAATTGGAGATATTTTACCAATATTAAAGCTAAATATGCCTCCTCTGTTCTCTGGATTCCTGGGCCCATATGAAACAAGTTCGT
>JAJZZZ010000085.1 GCA_021797265.1 Thermoplasmata archaeon | reverse complement strand
TAGTAGCTGTCAGCATTTACATGGTCATTAACGCAATCAGGGAAGAAAAGGGAAATGAGAATGTTGAAAACACATCAATTCTCGTAAGCATTGTCCCAGATCCAGCATTTCTTCCCATTGCACTTGTAGCGGTTGCCTATGGGAACATATTCCTGGGACTCCTGAGTCTGGTTTTTATTCTGGCAAGTGGAATATCACTCCTCTCTGTGGTATATGTTGCAAGAGGAAGTATTTTCAGGAAACTGGAAAAACTTAAGCCAGCTACAGTTGATTATGTAGTGGTTGCGGTCCTTCTTCTCACTGCCCTTTTTGTATACATAAGCTAAAATCGTTCCATTATATGCTGCAAGGAAGATTGGAGAGTCAGAGGAACTCAAATATCCTTTTTATCCCAGATAGCAAGAAATTCTCTACTTTTTCTTATGACATGAAAATCAGGAATCAGGGACACTCTTTCCCTGAACTCCCTCTCAAGCTCTTCCCGCATCTCTATGGATAATGCCCTGACACGCCTGACGTAGCCTGATGATGATAATACTTTTTTAACAATCTGATCCTTTGAAAATGATGACTCGAATCCCCCAATTTCAAGCATTCTGTCAGGAGGTAACTCTTCTATTACTGAGGATTCAGAAATTTGATGATTATTTTCCCTTACCCTCTGATCCCATGATATTCCGAACCCTGATGCTACATCCTGAAGGATATCTCTTATCTGACCTCTTGGTTCTTTCTGGCCCCAGTTGTTGTCTCTGATTCTTATTATTGACATTACACGTTTCCTTGAGACGCGCATTGCCTCCTTCATTACTGTTTTCCTGTCATTGAGAAGATGGAAAACATGTACCATAAGTGCGACATCAAAACTGTTATTCTCAAATGGAAGCTTGGAACCGTCTGCCATCACTGTATTCTTAAGTCCCTTGATCCTGGCCTTTTCAAGCATCTTTGGCGATATGTCTGCACCTGTTACATTAAAACCAGAATTCTGGAGCGGAATTGATATCCTGCCTGTACCGGCACCTATTTCAAGAATATCTTCAGAGTCCCTTAAATTTTCTATAAGGAAATTTAAAACCTCATCTCTCAAGGGGTCTCTTGTTTCGTCATAATGTTCTGCAATGGAATCAAAAACTGGATCACTATTTTGAGGATTCTCCACCATTTCTGGTCATCAGAATTATGCAATATAAGGTTTGATGCCAGAATTTTCATAGCATGCTGGGGACTCATTGCCTTTAGATTTTATATATGCTCTGAAACATCTCCACAAAGTTTTATATCATAATTTTCAGATTTTACGTGGAGTATTATGCCAGTTGATCCAGATATTGCAAAGCTCTTGAAGATGATGGAAAGTTTTCCAAGGCCGGATTTGGCTAAGATAGATATAAGGGATTTTAGGAAGATGATGGAACAATCTCCATTGCCGAAAAAACTGGAAGCCGTGAAATCAGTGGAGGACATGAAATTTGAACACCATGGATTCTCGATACCTCTTCGTCTTTACACGCCTGAAAATGCGGGGAACAGTATCATAGTATATTTCCATGGGGGAGGCTTCGTTTTTGGAAACATTGAATCACATGACGGAATATGCAGACTTGCTGCCAACCGTTCAAGGTGCAAGGTCCTTTCTGTAGACTACAGGCTTGCTCCGGAGTATAAGTTTCCTGCTGCACTTGATGATGCTCTGGAAGCTTTAAAATGGGTACAGGCTAACTCCAATAACCTTGATATAGACCCTGATAGAATTGCCGTGGCAGGTGACAGTGCAGGTGGGAACCTTTCTGCTGGAGTCTGCCTGAAGGCAAAAGACATGAAACTCAAACTGCCAAGGCTACAGGTTTTAATATATCCAAGTGCTGGAAGGAGCGGAGCATCTCATTCCATGTCGGAATACGGTCAGAATTTCTACCTGACTGAAAGTGATATGAAATATTTCGGCCAGGCCTACCTCAAAGAGCCTTCAGATCTTTTAAGCCCATATTTTTCAATAATCACCCATCCCGATCTTTCAGGTCTGCCTGAGGCAGTTGTTGTTACAGCAGAATATGATCCACTAAGGGATGAGGGGGAGACTTATCTTGCCATGATGGAGAAATCAGGTGTCAGGGCAACCGGGATAAGGGCAAAAGGCATGATACATGGATTTGCCAGTTTCTTCCCGATTGTGCCTGCAGCAGAAAACATCCTGACAATGATATGGTCCCTGTCAGGTAATTTGCTCAATGGAACCGGCTCTCAGATAATTCTCTGAAAATTACATTTACCATACATTTTTTCAATTCAAATAATGTATATCTCCCTTTAGTATTGAGTAACATGGAAGAGGAGAAGAACAGGATGGAAGACTACAAAATTCGGATACCGGATGAATTCACCGTATTCAGAATGAAATATCCACTTACAAGTCTTGAGAATAATCTGGTATTCTGGGATGGGGATAGCCCCGCAGAATTTTTTGCGACAGCAAAAGAGATGGGATGCAAATTCATTTATGTATACAGGGAAAAGGAAAGAGACCGTAACAATGAAATGGACATTGAAAAGGATGAATTTGGATTCCTTGTCTCAGGTGTTTTTCATGTGCTTTCGGCCAGAATTGATCCAAAAAGTGGCCAGCAGATAAGAGCCTCTAAAAAACCTGAAGAGAAGGCCATAGAGGATGCTGGAAGCAACATTCTTACAAGATCTCCCGAAGAGATTGCTTCTGACATGGCATCATATGTCAGGGCAAATCTAGACTATATGAGCCCAGATCCCTTTAACCTTCAGTATTTCTTCAAGAAATTCTGGGAGTCTCATGGAGTTAACCCATCACTACCCCCTGGATCAGAAAAGAGAAGGCTGATGACCCAGATTGAAAACGCAGCCACAGCAAAGATAAAGAAGTTGTGATTCTGAAGGTCACCACAATCTTAGGAACTTTCTTTCATAATCCAATTGCCTTCAATTTATTTTAACTATTCCGGAATATTTTAGAATATACAAAATTTAGTATAACAAAACATTAATTTATATATAGAATGTATTTTACATAATTTGGTTTAATTATGATTGAAAATTTAACATATTCTAAAAGAGAGAAAACTGGAGCCCTTGCTGGAGTTCTTTTTGGTCACTTCAGCGACGGTTATGACCTGGTTATAATTAGTTATCTTTTTCTTGTCCTTTCGGCATCGTTCAAGGTATCTGTAGCTGAAATAGCCATAGCTCTGACAATAAGCCTTGTTTTTTCTGCATTTGGAGGGCTTCTTTTTGGATTCATTGCTGACAGATATGGGAGAAGGAAAGGTCTTATGCTCTCAATCGCCGTATTTGGTGTGGCAACCCTGTTGACAGCAGGAATAAACAGCCTCTGGCAGCTTTATCTTCTCAGAGCGGTGGAAGGGCTCGGTATAGGTGGAGAATGGGGAATTGGTTTTGCTCAGATAACTGAAGTTTGGTCCTCAAGAACAAGGGCAACTGGTGGAGGGATTCTCCAGGGGTTCTTTATCCTTGGATCGGTGACAGGTGCCTTCACCGCTGGATTCACAATATCCCATTATGGCGCACTTCTTGGATGGAGATATGCCTTCCTCATAGCGGGAATTGTCGCAATAGTGGGCGTTGCAATAAATGCCCTTATCCTTCCTGAATCAAAGTACTGGCTAAAGCTTCAGGAACAGTTTAAATCATCTCCAGATATGAGAAAGAAAGAAAAATCACCACTTGTGGATATATTCAATCCCCAAGTCAGGCGCTGGACACTGATCTCGCTCTTGATTGGTGGTGCGAACCTTTTCATTTACTTCTCATACTCCAGCTTTATGCCCACACTCCTTTCAGTATCATACCACATGACAACCACTGAGTATACACTCCTGCTTGTTGTTGGCCAGCTAATAGCAGTGCCATTCTACTGGATCAATGGATTCCTTGCTGACCGCTTCGGAAGAAAGATTACGGCCATTGGCTATGGCGCCCTTTACATAATTGCAGTTGGAGCATTTTTTGCTGTAATCCTGATGAAAGCAACCTATCTTGAACTGTACATGTTTCCGATGTTCTATGCCTATACCATCGTATCAGTCAGCCAGGGAATATCCGGTGAATATGGGGTGTGGTATAGCGAACATTTCCCCACAAGGATGAGATCTACGGCAACAAACTTCGGCTATATGGTTGGGCGGGGAATAGCTGGTGCTGCTGCCTCCCTTATAGTTCCACTTATCTATGCTGGGTTCGGTGGAATAAAATACATTGGAATAGCCATGTCGATTGCAATGCTTGTAGGAGTGCTCTTCCAGTTTGGCGGCCTGTTTGGGCTGAAAGAGACACTGGGTACTCAGATAAAGGCAGACTGAAACCTGCCTTTACTCATTTTTTCAATGTAAATCAATGGTAATCGATTATCTGATCAATTACAGTTTCAATTTTATCTTATGCCCCTTGAGTATCGTTGACAAAGCATATTGGTGGCAGGTTCAGCGGCATGCATGAAATGGCCTGAAGAAACAGAATATACAATTTTGTCTTATTAATTTGGAAGAACAAATAAGAAAGTGTCATTTATCCCCATCATTCTTGGTCCCTTGAATAAAATAGTCCCTAAACAAAATCATAATTTGGAAATGATTTTTGCCACCATCCTTTTAATATTCAAAATATGAAAATCCAGGTTATAATATTAAAAGTCATCTGCTGAAGATTCCATATAAGAAAAGCATCGCTCCAACCGCAACAGGGATTAGAAAATTTAAACGGTGGCTGCGAATCTCGAAGAATATAAGCGCCACTGCCATAACAACTATTCCGGCCAAGACGAATCTTGATTTCATAGAGAACATCACCTTATCTTCCAGGCTGAATTAATTTACCTTTTCTAACAGTACCAGAAAGAGCAGAAAGATATAATATAGATTGTATTTATAATTATTGCAAAAAAATTAAGATGAGTCCGGTTCTGACATCATCTCCTCTTTTTCCTTAAGTATGTTCCCCTTTGTCTCCTTGCTGAACAGTGTTCCTATGAGATACATAAGTCCAAGAAGCGCTATAGTTACGGCAGCAGTGATCGGATATACCTTTATCCCATAAACTGCCAGAACCGCACTCACAGCTATCGGCCATACACCTGCTATACCGTATCCCAGGTTCCAGTTCAGTGAGAGTGCACTTCCTCTGACTGATGTTGGGAATGCCTCATTCAGATATATGCTGAAATCAGCTTTGCTCACTGATGAGAAGAAGTAAAGCGGCATGAGGGTCAAAACAATTGCATAATAGGCATCTCCTGGAAGGGTTCCAAGGTGAATATACAGATAACTTATGGCAATCAGCACTACGCCTCCAACTATGGAAAGAGGCTTTCTTCCTGTGTACTGTGATATTACACCACCAAGAATGGAACCCACCACTCCGGCAAGGGCCCCTACCAGAACTATTTCAGCAAGAAGCGAGTGTGGCACTTTATTAAATGAAAGCAAAAATGTAGGAAATTGGTTTTCAGTCATATTGTCATAACCAAGGAGACCGATTGACATTATCAGTGAAAGCATGAAGACCTTTCGGATTGATTTTTTTTCGGCAACCAGTGTCTTGAGCGGATTCTTTGTGGTTTTTCTTTTCTTCCTTGCCAGCTGATATATGTTTGATTCTGGAGTTTTGACCAGGACCGGCAGTATAAGAACCAGTGGCAGTATTGATACCAGAAACATGACTCTCCAGCCAATTGTGTCAAATGAGGAAGTGGTTGCAAAGATGAATGATATCATAAGAAGCCATGCCGCACCTATAACATGTGCCCAGCTTCCCCCTGATTCTGCAAAACCGGTCAACAAACCCCTGAATCTGTCTGGGAAGTTTTCGGGACCAAAAACAAGACCCCCAGCTATCAAACCCCCTATGAATACACCTCCAATTAACCGAAGGCCGATAAATATTATTGGAGAGTAGATACCTGCAGTGGCATAGGTTGGGGTGGCAGCGAGAAGGGCCGTAAAAATTGAAGAACCAAGGATGTTAATATAAAGAGTTCTCTTTCTGCCTTTTGCATCTGTGTCATGACCAAAAATTGCTGCACCAATTGGCCTTGTAACTGACCCTGCAGCAAATCCACCCCAGAAAATAATAAGCGAAATTCCAAGAGTGCTGGATGGATATATGGCCTTTGCGGCCTGCACGGACACAAATGTCAGAGCGACAAAACTCAATATATCAAAGGTGTAGGCAAAGAAAGATATGTACAGAGCCTGTCCGTGATACCGATCTAGCTTTTCACCCGGTGGTAGAGTTGAACTTGCATTGCTTTCCATTAATGAAGATAATTAATAGTATTATTTAAAATATGGTGTATTTGAAATACTTAA
>JAJZZZ010000084.1 GCA_021797265.1 Thermoplasmata archaeon | reverse complement strand
AACTGCTGGCCAGAATGGAACTCAGGACGGAAAACTACTGGCGGCTGTGGTCCACAAAAACAGTTCCGCAGATATCAGACGATCTGTTCTCTCTTTACAGGAGATCACTTTTCATAATCCGGAGCCACCTGAACGATCTTGGGGGGATACTGGCATCAAGCGACAGCGACATTCTCAAGTCAAACAGGGATGGCTATTACTATGTATGGCCAAGGGATGCGGCAATTGCGGCCTTCGCACTCATAAGGGCAAATCACCAGGGACCCGCAAGGAAATTCTTTGACTTTTCCAGAAATACAATATCAAAGGATGGGTACTATTATCACAAGTATCTTCCAGACGGCAAGGTGGCAAGCAGCTGGCTTCCAAGAATCATGGCAGGGAAGTCCATCCTGCCCATACAGCAGGATGAAACCAACATAGTCCTGTGGGCTCTCTGGAAGCATTTCACCAAGATCAAGGACATAGAGTACATAGCTGATTTCTATGAGCCGCTGGTTCTCAAGGCAGCAAAATTCATACTGGATTTCAGGGATTCGGACGGCCTTCCCCTGAGTTCATTTGATCTCTGGGAGGAACGTTACGGCGTTCATGCTTTCACCGTTGTGACAGCCTATGCTGCCCTGAGGTCCGCATCCAGGATAGCTGATACTTTCGGGGACGCCATATTCTCCAGGGACTACAACCAGGCAGCTGACCAGATGAGGGAACAGTTCGAGAAGAAATTCTTTCTGGAGGATGCCGGCTATTATGCAAGGGCTATCGTAGACGGGCAACCTGACAGGACCGTGGACAGCGCCATCACTTCAACCTTCCTCTTCGGCATGAAGGATGCCAGGGATTCCCGGGTGGAATCAAGCATGAAGGCCGTTATGGCCAGGCTCTGGGTGGGCACAACAGGCGGAATAGCCAGGTACGAGAATGACTATTACCAGCGGATCAGGGACGATCCTGCAATTCCGGGAAATCCGTGGATCATAACTACACTCTGGGCTGCCCAGTACTACCTCAGGATTGGGGACACACAGAAGGCGCTTGAACTCATAAACTGGGTTGTGGCCCACAGGGAAAACAGTGGCATTCTTTCGGAACAGATCAACCCGTACGACGGCACACCCTTATCGGTATCGCCGCTTGTATGGAGCCATGCCCAGTTCGTAATAACAATGACTGAGCTTGAGAGGGTGAACCAGGGGCAGAGGATTAACGGAACAGGCTAATCTGAGAAAATCTTGTGAACGATAAATAAGATATTGTAAGAAGGGATATGGAAAAGTAATGACTGATCAAGAGGATGAGATCAAGAAATGGGAGAAGAAAGTGTACAGCAGTGCACCGGATCCCACTGATATGCAGAAGATATCCATCGTCGTGCTCATAGGCGTCATGTACGCAGTGATGATAACCCTTGTTTACCTGCTGGCCATACATGCCATAGCAGTTGCACCGGTTTAGTGCTCCGGGTGGGCTCAATATACAGTGTGGAGGGCTCAGTTGATAAAACTCCAGAAATCTAACATGATTGGCGTCTCTGAGGTCACATTCTTTGTCAGGGATGTCAGGGAGGCAACCTGGTGGATACAGGACCTGACCGGCCTTAATCCGGTTTTCATTTCGGAAAACTTCTCAAAATTCAGGATAGGAAACACGGAACTCGGGTTGCATATTGCCGATAAGAAGACAGGACCGGGAACCGCTGGCAGCGTAGCGTACTGGGATGTGAAAGATCTCGAAACAGCCATAGTGGATTTTCTGTCGCTGGGAGGATGCCTCTACAGGGATCCCATAAATGGATCAGATGGTTCCAGGGTGTGCCAGGTGACTGATCTCTTCGGCAATGTCTGGGGTCTCAGGGAAGCTAATCACAGCTGAATTCAGGACACTGAGATGGCGTTCAGCTAACTCTGGCACTCACGGTTTCCATGAGGTGTTCAAGAGTTCTCTTATCCTCCACGAGTACAAACGTTCCCTCGATGCCACGTGTGAGCATAATTCTGTAGCGGTTCTTCAGCAGGGAAAGGCCGCTGGCAGGATCACGCATAGCCACACTCCTGAGGGAATTCCTTCCTCCTACGTTATCCATTACTGCGCCAGGATCTATGGCCCAGGAATCATTTCGCCATATCAGATCCTTTCCCCAAATGACTCCTGCGTAATCTGCTTCAAATCCCTGCGCACCATAGACTGACGCGCACTTTTTCAGGGCATCTCTTCCCTCAATCCAGTACTGGGGATACTCGGTAGTTTCGTCCATCAGCCAGCTTATGTCCGGGTTCCTAAAACGCAACTTCTCCTTTCTTCCGTCTGATTCTGTGAAGGATGCCACAAGGGCCACCTTGTTTTTCCTGTGAATCTCTTCCAGAGCATGGATCATTTCCTCCATGTCGCCAAAAATCCTGAAATCATATCCGTCTGGAATTTCAGGGGAGGCATTACCAATGAGGTCTTCAACAAATCCGGAATACCGTTCGCCCCCAATGTTTCTGAAGACAGAATTCAGTGTAAGTTCACGTATCTCTGCTCCATTTTTAGCTGCATATTTAAGGAAGTTTTCCCTTGTTCCAGATTCCCCACCCACCAGGATCTGGTTCTCATCATAGAAATATATTCCAACTCTTGATCTGGTCATGGAGAGGTCTATGACACTCTCAGACATTCTCTGGGCTTCATCAAAAACTATGAAATCAAGTGGTTTCCACAGGTCCTCCACACGGAAGCCCGGCTCACCAATGCCGTTGTTTCGCAAAGGTCCCGTGGAATAGAACCTGATCAGGGGCCTTATCTGGGCTGGAACAGCACGCCTCATTGTATTAATAAGCCGGTTGTTTCTGTATGATATCAGGCCGAAGTATCCCATTCTGGTGGCCTCAAGAATTATGTTGAGGGCCACAAGCGTTTTGCCCGAACCCATTTTTCCCCTGATGAGGAAAATGGTCTTCCTCCCGGATTTCATGGATTCCAGGACTGAACTCAGCACCTTCGCCTGATCACCGGAAAGGCCATAACCCACGACAGAGAATGCCTTCAGTGGATCCGACATGATTTCCTGCTTGTGTTTTGATATGAAATCAATGAGGGTGCTGTTGACAGAGAACCTGCCCTTCAGTATGAGGTCTGCCTCCTTTCTGGAGCCCTTATCCTTTATTATGGGTTCCATTACAGCTGAAAAGTCTCTGGGTTCATAGTATATGGTGCAGTCGTTTCCATCTGTTGTATGGTACATGAATACCACGTCCCGGAAGTTGAAGTTCTGTGAAGCGGTATGGAAGTTCTTGAACTTGTACAGATAGTTTGAGGACTGATAACAGGGTACTGGCTGCGGTCCCAGATCAGTTTCGGCCACAAGTCTGTCCACCTGCCTGTAGGTTCTCCAGCCCTTTGTTTCAACAATAACGACATCTTTCTTTCCAATAACCAGGTAGTCGACCCTCTCATTTCCCACTGGAAAAATATACTCCATGGCGACAGGCACGCCGTCTGGAACAACCATTTTCATGACATTCAGTGAACCTGCCCAGGAACCGCGGAGGTAAGCATCAGGGCGTTCTCTGGCAATTCGTTCATAGTTCCTGTTCAGCCTGCCAAGTATGTCTTCCGTGGGGTCAGTCTGGAAACTTTCAGTGTAATACAGGCAGCTTGAAAAAGAATCTTCCATCCGGGAATTAAGAGACCAACCAATATAATTCTTTCATCCCGGGGACCAAGGATGG
Organism: Thermoplasmata archaeon; assembly: GCA_021797265.1. Next base: position 2,764 of record JAJZZZ010000084.1, on the reverse strand, counting down.
TTCCTGATCTATAAAAGATGTATTTGGATGTATCCGATGCACAGGCTGGCAGCAGAGGTTGGCATCTATCTATCTTTGTGACCCATCAATGCTTACCAAGCCTCTTTCCAGGTTTCTGCTGCAAACGTTAAATAACTCAGGGCTATGCAAATAATATTGTCATCAGCAAACAGGAAAGATCAGTCTGCAATGTCTCGGTACAGATGGGTAATGGCTGCAATAGCCGGCCTGCTAATGACGACAAGCTTCATTTCCCTCACATCCTTTGGAATCCTCTCCGGCAGGATGGCTTCAACATTCGGTGTTACTCCGGTTGTCCTGTCGGTACTTGGCATAGATGCATTTTCCATTGGATTGTTTGCAGCGTTCTTCCTTGGGCAGGGAGGTATCTTTGATGCCAGGCTGAAGACAGGGGTGCTGGTGGCCCAACTGTTCCTCATTGTGCCACAGTTCCTGATACCAGTCTTTCATGTACTGTATGTGCTGGTGGCACTCCGGTTCTTCCAGGGCCTGATGATTATGATGCTTGCTCTTTTTTCCATACAGCTGGAGGGATGGTTTCCACCCGGCGAAAGGGCAAGATCACTGGCATTCACCCTGGGTGCCATATCACTTGGAAGTGCCGCCGGTGGTATCCTTTCCGGAGTCCTGACGTCATTGAGCTGGCAGGAATCTTACTACATAACTGGAATAATCATGGTGGCTGGAGCACTCATATATTTCATATTTGCAAAGGATTCATCTGCACAGAGGCAGGAGATCATACAGGCGGAGAAGGCAAAGCACAAAAGCGTCTGGAAGGATCCAATGGTCATTTTAATGGGACTTGCACAGCTTCCCCTGAGCTGGGTTCTGTTCAGCGTTGGAGGTTATCTTTCCACTTACTCTTATCATCTGGGCTATTCAGTTTCCCAGACAGGCACGCTCATCATTGGATGGGGAATATCTGGATTTATAGCTGCCTTTGTGGGAGCAGTGCTTGGCGACAGAATAGCTGGAAAGAGGTCTTCCAACAGAGAGATACTGAAATCCAGGCTGGTAATAATGACCGTAGCGGATATACTGATGGCACTTGGAATAGTTCTTATGATAACAACTGGAAGATTATCCTTCTATTATCTTCTTCTGGCCGCCGTTGTAAATGGATTTCTCATGATGTTTCCACCTAACTACTGGGCTCTTCCAGGCAACATCTTCCCGCTGGCTATAGTGAGCGCAGGAGCCTTTGGGATGGGACTTATTTCTAACTCCGCTGATGCCATTGGCCCCCTGGTGACATCATCGTTGCTTTCAGATCTTGGCTGGAACGGAATTTTTCTGATAATGCTGGGATTGTCGTTCCTTGGTATGCTCATAAACCTGATTATCTACAGATCAAAAATTCCGCTGCCAGGGAATGATTCAGGATGACCTGAAAACATTAAAATCGGAATCTGTCTGGAATTTGTTTTGGAAATGATGAGTTTCTTCTCTTAGCGTTACTAAATGATCAAATGTTTTTATAGATGAACGCCAGATTCACCGACCATAGTAAAATGCCGTGAGCCGGGATTGAACCAGCGACCTCCAGATCTTCAGTCTGGCGCTCTCCCTACTGAGCTATCACGGCTTGACAGCTTATGGTCTCAGTTTATATAATATTTCACATTGGGAACAGAAGCACATTCTACCTGACCCTGAACTAAAAACTTGATTTCATTGAATCAAGTCTTTCTTGGAACGCAAATCGTATTGAGATCCCATCCTTCCTTGATATGTATATTCCAGAAGCAGTTAATATGGCATCTTGCGCGAGGCTCTGAAGCCAGTTGAAAAGACGAGAAGTTCTTTTGCCTGCCATTAGGCCATGCCACGTCTGTAAACCCAGATTCGAAAGGGTTTTCTTACCGTTTCTCAGGTGATTGTAAATTTCGCATTCAAAGGCAAGAAGTATAAATAACATAGTATAGATTATAGCTAGAGATTTACTTGTCAGAGGAAACCTTCGGCGATATGTTCCGGAACATCAGGATTGATGACGCCATCAGGATGGGCACTTCATTTCTAATATCAGGATTTACATCATTCATCTGGATATCGCTTCCGTTCTTCCTTCGCGAGAATCATATACCTCTCTTTTACCTTGGGCTGATCTATTCAATCGCAGTTCTTTCTGCGGTTCTCATAAGGCTTCCTCTGCGCTTCTACAGCGATAGAGCCAGGAGCGATCTTCTTCCCACAATCGGGCTTCTCCTTACGGGGATATCTATGAGTCTGCTGTTCACCGTCAAGAATGTTGTGGGAATTATACTTGCATTTGTGGTGCTTTCGCTTGCAGTAGCGGCGTACAGATCTTCCAAGAATGCCAGCAGAGCGAAAGGCCTCAGAAACATGGAACCCATGAGGAACATGTACAGCCAGGATATAATTCCAAACACTGGAATATTCATTGTGCTGATATTCGCAGCCTTATTCGTTGGCGGCAGTGTTGGAGAACTGTACGGCATTATGTCCGTTATAGCGCTACTTGCCGGATTTCTGGTTCTGATGTACCGTATCACCAGCGGTACACGATCAAGCATTTCACCATCGCCCAGGCCAATACGCCAGATGATTCGGACATCATTTGAGCCAATCAAATCCCTGGATATGATCACGAACAGAAAGATCATGATCCCATACATAGCCATACAATCCCTGCTTTATCTCTCCATATGCATAGTGGCTGTATTCCTTCCGGCCATGGGCCTTCATGACGGCGTAAACAGACAGGAGGTATTTCTGA
>JAJZZZ010000083.1 GCA_021797265.1 Thermoplasmata archaeon | reverse complement strand
AAACAGCACCCCTGAAGATCTTCTTCCTTCTTGCTATCCGTCTTTTTTCCTCTATCTCTGCCATCTTTTTGTTCTTATTCACATACATCACCTACACCAGTGCACCCACCACAGGGGTGTCCTTTGCGAGGGCGAAGGCCAGATAGCCTGTACAGATCACGACTGCCGTCCCTATTATGAAAACAGGCAGGGAGAACGGTCCAAGGGATTCCGATGCCTGCACCATCATCATGACCACTGACTGGAAGGCATCCATGAGAAGACCGAAAAGGGATGAAATCACGCCAAGGATGGCCTGCAGAATCATTGAGAAGATGTACAGCAGACCGTTCTGAAGCTGCTGCATGAATGAATTGGAAAGGTCCTTTGGATAATTCCAGGGAAGCCAAGGACTCTGCCACCATGCCATCTAAGCACCCACTACATCCCGGGCTGAATCGAAGAAAACGAAGACAAGGAGAAGGCCAGCCACTGTTATTCCGATGGCAGTAACAAGCACTGCAGGCATCCATACCCCGAAGCCGGTGAATGACGATCCCCATATGTAGAACATCATCCCAAGCTGGTACCCGAACCATGTCATCTCGTACTGGAGATCGGCTGAGAATGCCGATGTCACTGAATGGAAGAATCCTATGAGGATATTCAGCAGTGATGACGTGAAGGACATTCAATGGCACACCTCAGATGTCATTCTCGAAACCGGTTACGTCCTTCTCAGCGTCTATGAAGGTGAAGAACAGGTATCCAACCAGTACTGCGGTGCCAAGTCCCACGACAAACATGACCGGGGCCCATACCCCGTATCCTGACATGCTGAAGCCGAATGACTGGAACATGAGAACCACTGACTGGCCAAAACCGGACATCATCTGCTGGAACATGCCGCCCAGGCCGGAAGATATGCTCCTGAACAGCGACAGTATGACGCTCCAGAGGCCTGAGAATATTGTGGATCCCAGGGATGAAGTTCCCGTGACGTACGGAAGAAGCAGGGCAGGGAATGTGATCCCGATCCTGAATTTCTTCAGAACCCTGGAAATCCTTCCTGCCATGCGGCTAATGATGCCCCTTATGGCTATCATGCCTTTTTCCCTCCCTTCTGCGCCACAGGACTGCTGTTCAGGGCAATGTCATATACTGATATCTCCAGGAATGCAGATGCAAAGAGCAGAACTGCCCCTATGATGTATGAGATCTGAATCACAGGATACGGCCCGAAGACAGTGACAAGGCCATTGTTGCCGTATGTGGATATGCTGAGGCTCATTGATGTCGCATTTGCCTGTATCTCAAAGGTGACCGGGGAGGACTGGTTGCCTGTGAGCAATGCAGGACTTATGGCAAGGGAGATGAAAGTGGAGTTTCCAGAGGACCCGCTTGTGATTGGAACAAAATCAGTTGCATTAATTCCAGTTCCCATGGTTACATTGAAATCCTTCACTGTTGTGGACAGTACTATTCTGGACACTGCAAAGTTATTCAGTTCAGCCAGAGTCAGATTGCTCTCAACATAGACCGTGTGGGAATAAGTGGTCACATTGTTCACTGTTGTTGAGGGGAAATCAAAGGTTGCTGTGCCGTTGACCTGGCCAAATGGAACAGGTCCTGATGTGCCGGTGATGTAAACAACACTGCTCTCGTCCTGCAGCACATGAGAACTGTCATGCCCTGCAACAAAGAGGCCGCCAAGGCCGGCACCTATTGGCACTATGAGGATTGCCACAATGAATATGATCAGGAGGGCAAGCATTCCCCTGGCACCCTTTGATGTGCCGGATTCCGATCTTGTGATAACAACAGCCTTTCCACTCTTCTGTCCCCTGAATCCATGCCTGTGTGACCATGCTGCATTCCATGTTACAGCGAGACCGGCTGCCAGAACTGCCACAAGGAACAGGAGGGCATCTGGATTTCCATTGAATGCCGGCTCAATCACGTATTTGCCGAAGTTGAACATGTATCCCAGCAGGCCGCCCAGAAATGCACCCACTATGAATGCGGGTATTATGCGGATCAAAAGATCCTCAATGGTCCTTCCAGGAGGTGTGAAGAACTCAACCATTGCCCAGACTATTGCGCCCATCAGTACTGCAGGCGCAACGATGCCCTGAGTCAGAACCACAGTGTGGTGCATTATTACGAACTGAGGCCTTGACAGTAGGGACACAAGCAGAAGGAATGTGCCCAGCAGTGCCACAATCACAGCGCCAAGAGACCAGTTGGGATTGTTCCATCTCTTTCCAGAACCATTCTTAACCTTTTTTGCGGAATTCTTTGACATGAGGTTTCCTCCGCCATCGGGGAAACGGAAACCCCAGCTTATCGGGCAAGAATATGGCTTCCGCTTCCCGATAAGCTTCAACTTATGATAACAATTGGGGGTTTATATAGAGTTTAGATTGAGATTATTCAAGGTAAAAAAAGCACAGAAGGCCAGAATGAGATGGACGAGTATAAAATCAAGCAAGAAAATTAGAAAATCAATAAAAGAGTTGGAATAAATTAAAACGTTCCCTGATAAACCGTATTCTGAGTCACAGTTTCCTGCACATAATAGCTGGTTGAGTTGTCCTCAACTCCTGACATCAGATGTATGTAGTAATTGCCGGATAGCAGCCTGTTATGTACCATATTGTAGGAATAAGAATCGTAAACCTTGTTCGTAATGTGGTATGAGCTGGTAATGTTCAGTATGATTGCAAAGTAAGGTGATATCTCAAGGACACTTGCAAAAGTCCCGTCGCTGTTCTCTATTGCATCGTTCATGAATGAGTAGGATTCAGAATTCACTCCATTTATTACGGACATGGTGTTTGTTGTTATCTGAAGACCCTGATGCACGTTCAGGAAATAGCTGGTGTAGTTATAGAAGGAATCTGTGAAGTGGAAGCCGTTAGAGGGTCCCTGCTGTTTACTGTAAAGGTAAGTAAGCTGTGTTCCTAGGTCCATTGCCAGAGGATATGACCATGTTGTGGTTGTTCTGCTGACTCCATGCATTCCAGCTTCCTGGTAAGTTGAAGTTTGCTGAATTACTGAGACCTCATTCTCAGTTATATTCTGCCACACAGGTGTAAGATACTGGTGGTTCACGAAATAGTAGGACTGGTCAGATCTCACCTCAAAATGGCCAGTTGTGGTGAATATTTCCGAAGAATATGAAACCGCTTGGAAAGCGCTTTGATTGTAGTATACATAGTTGTTGCCATTGGTGTTTACGACACTGTTATTTACAGTGTATGTGGTCTGTACTGGGCTAGCATACTGCCTTGCACTTATCTGTTTCGCACCTATCGCATTACCTGAGTAAATGAAGAGATTGGCAATGACACTGTATCCTCCAACTGAACCCGGAGCACCCCAGAATGTAATGTTATCGTTATGCTCAAGTAATCCTAGAGCACCTGTCAGATTATACATAAACCAGAAATGATTTAGCATGGAAACAGGTGCAATTGGCCTCCATTCGAACAGATCTATCCCACCAGAATTGATCCAAGGGAACTGCAGGTAGTTTCCCACCTCATGGTTTCCAACAGTAATGTTGAAGGATGCATAATCGGGGTTGAGGCTGTACCAGAATTCAGGCCCTATGCCTATCACGCCAAGGTCTGCAGCAACAGTATTTGACGGCACGGATATTGGACCTGATAGTGAGGAACCAGCACCTACTCCCTGCCATTCAACAACTGGTTCAACCATGCTGGGGTATACTGGCTGAGTTGCACCCTTTGGAACAGGGTAGAAAAGCAGAGAAAAATTGTTTATCTGAATGCCTTCGAAGTTTGTACCAAGGCCGAGATGCGGGCCTGTAATGTTTATTGTCTGCTTTCCTTCAAAGAATGACATGAATAGGCTCAGATTGGCCTCTACTGACCAGCTGCCTGCCTCTGGTTCAACAGCCAGGTAAACAACTGCGTTGTTGATGTATACGGTCTGGAAGTAATCATATGCTGTTCCTGCCGTGTAACCGGTGTAATTAAGAATAACCGTTTCCCATGTGCCCTGAGGTATGCTTATCTTACCATACTGGGTTATATTAAGAACCACTGGAGTTGTATCGGGAACCTTTGGTTGAGGTGCAGCGTTAAGCTCACTGAAGTTGGCAGGTGGAAATGATGCGGGGTCAAGAGCCTCATTCCTCACGCTCGCAGTCGTCAACTGATTACCGGAGGATTGCATCGTGCTTCCGAACGAGACGCCAACCGCCGAGAAAGCGCTAATTGCGACAAAGGCAGCTACAATTGTAATCACTAATAATTTTAATTTTATATTTGCCATCAAAAAATCATGAACATCCTGTATTTAACCATATCTTAACGGAAACATCTACAATTTCCATTTGTAAAAGGATTTCCGCCTGAGATTCCCCCTTGTGCGCTTTTCCAGATATCCTTCTCTGTACAATCTAAGCAATCTTTTAGAAAGCTCCTGTGCAGAAATACCAAAGGTTTTTGCCAGCTTTGAAGAGCTGAACGATATGTGCCTGTAGGTTTTCAGATAGTCAAGAATATCTGAATCATCAGGCATTCTCTTCTCCAAATCTATGGTTTACCACTTCCCAGAATTTCACTATAGGCGCTCTGTTTCTCTATGAGAAATGAAAACAGATGTTCCATACTAGAACCATTTATCATTCGCAGAGTTTTCAGCACCTCAGGAAATTGGAAATATCTCCACTCCTTCCTGCCAAACCTCACAACATACAAGATCTCAAGCCATGGAAATCTCTCCTTCTTTTCCTTCAGGGCGTTCCACTGCGCCTCTCCCTTGCCGGAATGCTGCTTGAATGAGAATGAATTGCCCTTTGGATCCTTAATCTCGATGATCACATTAGGCGGAACGATTATGTCACCCGGCCTTGATGGAGAACCGTGCTCGGCTTCTATGCCATGTTCAAGGAGCATCTTCAGGAAGATTCCCTCGGCCGCGGTTCCCTTTGAAGCCATCACTGCACCTCCAGAAGGGACTGGTGTGGCACCGGAGACCTGGAGAATGTCATCAGAAGTGCATCTTCCATCTTCATTATTTTCGCTAGCCAGTCACGATCCACTGAACCATTTAACATAACATCCATCTCCAGGAGAGAGTAATCTGGGGCTTGCGCAGGATTTATCTTTACAACGCTTTCCAGGTATGCGTGGCAGACCACGTATTCCCGATAGAATGGATACCTTTCCTGTGTTTTCCATATCTGGAATTTCTGTCCCACCAATGATCGGTAGTAATCCTCTTTCTCCAGGTTCCATGATCTTATAGTAGTAAAGCGCGGGGCCATAAGTTTGTCCCAAAGATAACTGAAGCGTATGCTGTTGCGCGTCATCTTGTGGCCTTCCCACAGGTTTGTTGCATGATAAGGTCACTTGCTGCCACCAGTATAGAGTAATAGTATTCCCTGAGGATCTTTACCATAACCTCAGTAGGCACGAAATCAACTGCATTGTTGTGAACCCTGTATTTGAATGGGTCATAACGGTCTCCAGTAAGATTGCCAATATATCCGAAGAATAGCCAAATTGGGACACCGTATGCACCCTCGAAGGTTACCTTCTCCACGTAAATGTCGAGTATTTCAAGGGCCACCTGCCATAATACAACACCTTTCCAACTGCGATAGAGGGACTCTTCAAAGAGATCCCGGAATCGAACCATGTCCCTTTCTAAGATACCTTCAGATATGCTTCTCATTAGGCAATAGTTCATTACATATTCATCCAGAAGATACGTGAGAGGATTGCCTTCCCCTATTTGATTCCTAAGATTCTCAGAATATTTCGTTGTATCTTCCAATTCAGAACTCACAACACTGTAAACTTTCTCTGCTAGAGCTGATTGTCTGCTATCTGGTTGACTTTTACCGGCTCTGGAAATCAAATAGGGATTAAAATTTGAAAGGAACAGATGCCTTCCTGATTTGCTCATCTCCTGCGAGACCCTGAACACAAGAGCCGAATCGCTATCGACCAATGACCGAATGGACTTCTCAATATTTGACACATTATCCGCCTTTTGCCTTATATCAGAATAAATGGCCTCTGATTTTGTATCCAAGGCGCCAATGGCATCCATTATATTTTTTACTGCATCCTCGTTCTTCTTCAGACTTTCCTCCAAGCTGTGTGCTTTACCGTCAAGCTCCCTGAGTCTGTCTTCATAGAACTGTGCTATTTCCTTCAAAGATATCTTCCTGTCCCAATTAAACCCCTTTGACGTCATCTCTCTTTCGGCCTCCCTTTGATTATATCCGTCTTAGGGAAGTGCTCTGTGCATAGCCTGATGCTTGGGCCATGGAACCGTGTAATGCAGTATTCAGCTTTTTGTTTGCACCCATCGATCTCACATATCTGCTGCAATGCTAAGGCAGCACGAAGCCAGTTCGTCAGACACTTCCTGTTCACTTCTGACCCTCCATCACTTCCACCTTGGGCAAAGGAATTTTTATTCCTTTCACAGACAGGATCCGATTGAACTCGTCGCCAT
>JAJZZZ010000082.1 GCA_021797265.1 Thermoplasmata archaeon | reverse complement strand
AAGGGTGCCGTCGAAACCTCTAGCAAGATCTTTGATGAATTTAAATTCCCTGAAGGCAAGGTAGCCCGGTATGTATGGGAATCGCACTCTCTGCACGCTCTCCCTGATCTCAATTTTCCCACCATCATCAATTGCCATTGCTCCGTATCCATAATCATCATCGTAGGAAACGTCAACGGCAGCAATCCTAGAGGAATCAAAATCGTCAGTCAGGTTAACCATGCTCGCAACTTTCTCCTGCTCATTTTTGAGAGCATTGAGGGGAAAGTCTGTCTGAAAATCTTTGAATCTGACCTGTTCAAAATTCTTGACAGAGTCACCTTCAACAATAATACCATCACTTTCCAGCCGCCTGACCTTTTCAATTTCTCCAAGTATGTGCGTGTACTTTCCAACCGTGCCGTCAGACCGTACGACCTTGTAGCATGGTGTGCCTTCGGGATCTGGGTTAATTGAGAGCATATAACCGCATGCCCTTGAGGCAACAACATCGCCGAGTGCTCTTGCAAGGTCCCCGTAAGTTGAGATCATACCAGCGGGAATCTGTCTCACCAGACCATAAAAATATGAATAGAGATCCATGTCAAACAGGTTTTCAACTTCATTCATGTCAAGGACATAACTTTCCCGACTATAAGGGAATTTCATTTCACACTGTGATATAACAGAGAACCGGTCAAGTATTATTCTGGCAGTTGATACTCAGCGCAGTAACGGGGCGAAACAAGCAATTTATTTGCTTATGTCAGCTAATAATCCTTAATTAACTAATTTTCAATTACCTGTTTGCATGTTTGAAAAACGGTTTGAAGCCGTGGGGCGTTTCTCAGAAAGAAACAGTGGAAAAATCATCATTTTCTGGATCATTCTTATATTGGTTCTTGCGCCATTTGCTTCACTCCTTTTTCAGGAAACTTCTTATGATCTTACCAGCAGTATAGTTCCGCCAAACGCGATGGCGACTAAGTCTGCAAACCTTGAGGCTCTGTATTTTCAGAATAATTCCACCAGTGGAAGCAGCAACGGAACCCAATCTATGGTTATGGTGACTACCAATACCTCAATAAATTCAACGCCACAGATGGGTGATATGATAGGTGCCCAGAACAGTGTAAAACAATATCTTACAGGCCAGGGAATCAATGTTAGTTTTCAATCCATAGTGGGAACAGAGAATCAAACCCTGCACGGTGTGGCTGCGGCATCATCTGGCTTTCTGGCATTAGCATATCCACTTCTTGATCAACTGTCACAGAGTTCTTATTCAATCAACCAGTCACTAAACGCTTCGCTTTCAATAATAATCGGAATTCCTGCATATTACCTTGGTAACTTATCAAAAACTGAAAGCCCATCTATCGCCTATAACAGTACGCTCCATTTCATAGATATTATCGGTAGGGCTAATCCTCTTTTCCAGCAGATCGGAATCCCATATTTCAACACGTTTGCGGCAATTTTCAATGAATCTTTCGCACTAAATCTAAATCAAAACAAACTTTTGAATGATATCAACTCCTCAATTATGGAAGCTTCTTTGAACCAGAGTTTAAACAGCACTCTGACAGCAATGATTGAACATGGTGGTTCTCTCGGAAGTTTTGCCTCTTTATTCTATCAGGCAAAAGTGCCCATTGCTGTAACATTCAATATAACGGGATATCCCATTAATACCTATGGACAGCTGTATTCACGATTCGCTTACAATTTTACCATACCAATGCTTGCGCAAGGCATATCTTCCAACAGCACTATTGTATCAATCCTCAAGAACGACCTTAACGTCACTCCTTATGAGCTGGCAGGAGATTCCTTTAATTTATCTCAACCAGCAGATTCTATGGCTGTTCAAGCAGAGAGCGACAGAGTTGTTGCAAACGGAATAATAAGCTATTTCAGGGGCAGCCCTCTCATTGCCATAAACCCTGAAAGGATTCAGGCATTCGTATCGTCGGTGAATAGCACAGACAACATAAATCTAACAATATCCCAACTAATGCTTGATTATAACTTTTCGAGCTATCCAGCAGTACCACAGAGCTACGTACTGCACCAGTTCGTTGGATATGACAATTCCACAGTAATAACAATACTGCTTGTCAGCTCAAATCTTTCTCTAGTTCAGACAAACAAGGTCACAAGCATCTATACAACCGCCTTCCATGGTGTGGATGGTGTTGGGGCATATCTTGCCGGTTCCTCAGCACTCAGTTCACAGCTGGGATCTGAATCCATAAGCGGAATGGAAAGGGCCCTGTTTATCGGCATAGTTCTTTCAGTGATTATCGTGGGTGTATTCTTCCTTTCACCAGTTGCTGCTTTTCTTCCCCTGATGATATTCGGGGTGTCAGCAGAGGTATCCATGGCCCTTAATGGTCTTCTGTACAAGTATATCCTGCATGGCACAGTATCATTCATCACACCCACGCTTCTGCTTATACTCCTGCTGGGGCTGGCCAGCGACTATGTCGTATACATTATGTCCAGGTATCGCAGGGAAATAAGGGCGGGAAATGAGCATCCCTCAGTGGTTTCAGCAAAGTGGTCTGGGCATGCGGTTTTCACATCAGGAATTACCGTTGCAATATCCTACATAGTCCTGTATCTTTCTCATGTGCCCATCTTCAGTGACGCAGGCATTACAAATGCAGTGGGAGTCGTTGTAACAATTCTGGCTGCCAACACGCTTCTTCTCGCAATCCTCAACCGCGGAAAAAGAAAGCTGTACTGGCCTTCTAAAATTTCAGCGGAAAAGCACCTGCCGGCCGAGAGAACCATGAAGAAAATAGCCAGCACCGTCATAGCCAACAAGGGAAAAATCGTGATAATTTTCGTGGTAGCATCACTCCTTGCCAGCTATATATATTTCGAGACCCCGTCAAATTTTGATGTTTTCAATCTTGTGCCTTCCAGCAGCGGAATCCAGGCCATAAAGGTGGTAAACTCCAGCTTTAACGGAGATTTATTTGACAGGGGATACGTAATCGTGCAGTTCCAGTCTCCAGTTTACAATGGTACTGCCTTCAATATTACCGAGATAAATTCAGTAACTGCCATTGAGCAGAAACTTTTGGCCAGTGGCCATGTGTCAGAGGTCTTTGGACCAACATACCCATACGGCAATTACGTGCCTGCAAATCTCTCGGGCATACGATCTTCTTACAGTTCACAGTATCTTGCCGAGATGAAGAGCTACATTGGCAGTGACTCACACTATGTTATAATAGATTACCAGTTAAGTGAACTTGCCTGGCTGAATCCTTCTACAAAATTTGTGAATGACATACCTTCAGTGATCTCCGGCACAGGGTCTGGTTACAAGGTTTATGTAGGAGGCATCACTGAAGGACTGAACAACGCCTATTCATACACCCTATCAAGTTTCATCAAGATGGTGCCAATCCTTGCCATTGCAATTTTTGCGGTTCTTCTCATTCAGCTGAGCAGCCTTTTTACCCCGCTGAGGCTGATTCTCATGGTACTGGCATCCGTGATAATCTCGCTGGCAATCACGTATCTGGCGGTGCACTACTATGCAGGTCTTCCAATACTGATCTTCCTTCCAATGTTCACCGTAATAACACTTCTTGCGGTTGGCCTGGATTACGACATTTTCATGGTTACAAGGGTTCGCGAGGAAGCCTACAAGGGTAAGAGTGATGAGGAAGGCGTCAGGGTGAGCCTGGAAGAGAATGGTGGTGTAATAATCACGCTAGGTGTTCTCCTGTTTGCAACATTTGGATCTCTGGCATTCAGTGGAATCGGCATAATTCAGGAAATTGGGATAGGCCTGGCACTGGGGGTACTGATAGATACATTTGTCAGCTGGCCCTTCTTTGTTCCTGCAATCATGCTTTACCTGAAGAAATACAACTGGTGGCCATCTAAATTGAAGAGGGAGGAAGTGGATGAGCTTCCCGGCGAGAAGGACTGAGGTTATTAACTGAGGCTCTTCTCGCTCATGAATATCCTCAGTGCATTAAGAACATCATCAGGCTTCAGGATGAAGGTTATATCTGTGTAGAATGAAACAATCTGGACTATGTTGATGCCGCGGTTGGAAAGCATGGAAGAGGCGTATGAAACATATCCCTTCATCTCCTTAATTACGGGAGGACTGATAATTATGAGTTCTCCAAGGCCCTGTTCCACATCTATTATTTCCTTCTTCGGGATCAGCTGGCCTATCCTGCTGAACAGATCATCGCCAATAACCAGGCCGCATCCCTGGGATGCCTGGATAATCCTGTACTCAGAATAACTTTCCACAATGTTCCTGGTTACATTTATGAGCATTCTCAAATTTTCAGTTGATGGGCGAAGAATGAGGACAGTAATCCCTGATCTGGTCTCAATGGTGGAAGACTTGATAATTTCCCTGAACCTGCGTGCGGAGTAACCGGATCTTGGAATGCGCTTGAGAGCGGCCACAATGGCATCCTCTCCCTGAATATTTGCGTCAGAGGATATGGCTCTCGCCATTGCACTGTAATTTATGACCCCCATGTCCACTGCCTTCCACAGGTCAGGGTTATGATCCAGATACTCTCTTACTCTTGATGCCACGCTGTTATTATTTTCCATGTTGATATCCTAAAATGAGTAGCAATGTCCAGATTTAAACTTATCCACAAAATATGTCCAACGCTGAACGAATGTTTTAAATGAATGAATCGATGGAGTGATTTATGGCTTTGCGCAGGCAACTTGGAATATTTCATCTGACACTTGCATCTGTAACCGGAATGGTTGGCTCAGGATGGCTTTTCGGGGAGTTTTATGCCTCTTCCATAGCAGGTCCCGCCTCCATTTTCTCCTGGATAATAGGATCAATGATGATCCTGTCTCTGGCACTTGTTTATGCCGAACTTGGCGGGAAGATACCCTTAGGGGGTGCTGCAGCCCGTTATCCGGAAATGAGCCACGGCAAATCTGTTTCGGCCATCAACGGGTGGGCTCTTTTCCTGGGTTACGTTTCCACTCCCCCACTTGAGGCCGTTGCTGCTGTTACTTATATGAACTTCATGGTAGGCGGCTTAATTTCAAGGTCAGGGAACCTGACTATGCCAGGAATTGGCCTCGCATTTGGATTCCTGGTTGTCTTCTTTGTGATAAACCGCTTTGGCGTGAAGGCAATCTCCAGCGCCAACAGCTACATTGCCTTGGCCAAGATATTCATACCGGCCATGACAGCAATCGTACTTGCCCTGACATTCTTCTCCATCAAAAACTTCACAGCAGGGGGGTTCTTCGCTGAGGGCACAGAATCAATATTTGTGGCCATACCAAATGCGGGCATAGTTTTCTCCTTTCTGGGATTCAGGCAGGCCATAGAGCTTTCAGGGGAGGCCAAAAATCCCGGCAAGACTGTTCCTATCGCAATAATACTGGGCCTTGCCATATCAGCTGCCATTTACATACTTGTACAGGTGGCATTCATCGGCTCCATGACATGGACCGGCATCCGCGTGGGAGACTGGTCTGCACTGGCCACATCCGGATTCTCCTCAGGTCCCATGGTGGTGCTTGCGACTTCACTGGGCATCGGCTGGCTGGCAATAATACTCCTTGGCGACGGTGTTGTATCTCCCCTTGGAACGGCAGCCATATACGAGACCACCACCTCAAGGGTTGTCTATGCACTTGGTGACATGGGTTATTTCCCACGCTTCCTTTCAAAACTGAACAAATATTCTGTCCCTGCTATTGCTCTGGTCTTTGACCTTGTTCTTATGGCAATATTCCTGATCCCTGCCCCGTCGTGGCAGAGCCTCGTATCGCTGAACTCTGATCTGAGTATAATTGCATATGCGTCAGGTCCTGTGGCGCTCATAGTGCTTCGCAAAATCGGAACAGCATCAAGGGAGGGTTATTTCACACTTCCCATGGCAGGCATAATTTCTCCAATTGCATATGTTGCTGCCATACTGCTTATTTACTGGTCGGGGTACCCCACAACCCTTTACATGACTGCAGTGGCCCTGGCAGGCCTTGCAATCTTTGGATACATGTTGTGGAAGAAGACGGCGGCAATGGTGGACCTGAAAAATTCAATATGGTTTATTTTGACTCTGGTATCTGTCCCCATCATATCATATGTCGGGAGCATGAACCTGGACCTAATACAGTTCCCGTTTGACGTTTTCCTGATGGCTGGTGTAGCAGTGGTGTTCTATTATGTCGGCATCAACACACATATTGAACCTGACAAGGCCCCGGATTTCTCCATTTCCGGTACCATTGCCCAGGAACAGGAGTAATAAGATTAAGGCGGGACAGGGATACTGGTGATGTGTGACAGAGCATATCACACATATTTTTGTTTCCATCTCATAACTGTTTTACAGCCGAATCAGATATGATACATTCAGAGAGGAATATGCCTGGCACCTTTATGATTAATATTCAGCATTCTCGCTATCCCACAGCAAAAGAATTTATATTTATGTATAATTAAGGCGCGAAACCGATGAAAACCTATCTGAAAGTTACATTTTCCAGCGAAGGTGCAA
>JAJZZZ010000081.1 GCA_021797265.1 Thermoplasmata archaeon | reverse complement strand
TTGCAGATTCATACGCACATCAGGCTCTGCTGGGTTGTGGCCTCCCTCCAAACGAAACAATGGCGGCCAACATGGAACTCTCCAGGATAATAGAGATGACCGGATATGGGCAGCTCATAGACATCAGTTCATCATACAACCCGGATTTTTCACAGAAGGACCTCCTAAGGCTCCACATGCTGAAAACAGCAAAATATACCATCGAGGGTCCCCTGAGGATGGGAGCACTCCTGAGCGGAACGGCCCAGAACATACTTCCCCTCAGCTATTACGGCACACTTCTGGGAACAGCCTTCCAGCTTCATGATGATATACTGGGGCTCTTCGGTGATGAGAAGAAAACAGGCAAATCAATCAAGAGCGATGTCAACGAAGGAAAGAAGACCCTGCTCATACTTAAGGCCATTGAGCGTTCTGGAAGTGAGGAAGCCGATTTCATAAGGAAATGCATAGGTTCCGGCAACGTTTCAGACCAGGATTTTGAAAAACTGAGAAAAATTGTTATGGATACAGGTTCCTATGAATATTCAAGAAACCTCATGACAAAACTCATCCAGAAGAGCAAGGAATACCTGGCACAGGTACAGGGGAACGCCGAAATCAAGGAATTTCTGGCCTGGTTTGCGCACTATATAATCGATCGGACAAGCTAATACCTTGGCCGATGCTTTTCATACATCTCCTTAAGCGCACTCTCGTCAATGTGAGTATATATCTCCGTGGTGTTGAGGCTGGCATGCCCCAGAAGCTGCTGTATGAATCTTATATCACCACCATTCCTGAGTATGGCGGTGGCAAATGTATGCCTCAGGACGTGCGGCGTGACCTTCTTCTGAATTCCCGCACTCATGGCTGCATTCCTTATTATTCGCTCAACGGTAGACGTGTCAAACCTGTTACCCCTGCGGCTGACAAGAAGCGATGGCGTATTTACATCAAGGATATTCCGGGATTTCAGATATTCCCTCATGAGCGACACTGTTGTTTCAGGAAGCAGCACAATCCTGTCCCTGTCCCCCTTTCCGGACTTCACGTGCAGAATGCCTTCCTCAAGGTCGGCATCCTGAATGTTCAGGTGGCAGAGTTCGCCCACCCTGATGCCAGTATTCGCAAGGATTGATACAATGAGCCTTGTTTTCAGCTCCTGGTTTTCATCATTCAGCATTAATCCCATTTCTCTTTCAGTGAGGTAGTTCGGCACTTTCTTCGATCTCTTTGGTGACGTGAGATTCCTAGGTTCAGGTACATCCATGACCTTGAAGAAATGCTTTATTGCCTTCATTGCAAGATACTGGCTGCTCTTTGAGTATTTTTTGCGGGTGGCAAGATAGTTCTTGAAGTTTTCAACATCTACGGCGGTGCACTGCGAGATGCTTTTGCCAATAAAGTCCATGAAAATTGTGGCCAGAAAGGTATATTCCTTTACCGTGTAAGGGCTCTTCCTTTCCCCGATCATTATGGAACGGAACCGGTCCACTTCACTGCCCTTCTGTTGCAATAACCGCACAAATGCAATCTGTATAAAAACTTGCTGAGCAAGTCCGCCGGCTGAAAGATAAAGCTGGCAGGTACCATGTCGGATTATGGCCGGTAGTTTCCAGCAGAAACATGGAAGGGGCACGCAGATTCAACGCGTAAAGATGCAGGGCTGTGATAAGTAAGGCGTGAAAAAGACAGACATCCCGGGAGCATGGATACTGCTGCCGGGAATTTTTCAGCTTGCAATCTCATCGGTGCTTGCTGTTCAGAACTCATCTGCCACAAACAAGTTATATCTAAATTCCAATTTCTCAATCATGAAAGCAGTTTTTATTGGACCAAAGTTCGGAAATTCCGCACTGAGGATAGAAGAGACCGGGATAACTGATCCTGGCAGGGAGGAAGTGCTTGTGAAAGTTGTTGCCGCAGGCCTCAATCCCTTGGACTACAACCTCATAAATGGCAATATTGTATACAATCTCAAGCCCGTGCCCCACATCCCAGGATCTGAAGTGATAGGCATCGTCGAGAAGGATTCCAGATCATTTAAGAAGGGCCAACGTGTGATGGTTTACAACAGGGTTTTCGACGGTACATGCGAAATGTGCAGAACTCACAGGGAACACCTGTGCACAAATGGAGGCATCTGGGGAGTTGTAACAAATGGGGGATACTCAGAGTATGTTACTGTCCCGGAGAAAAATGCAATTGCAATCCCTGACAGCATAGACAACGATACGGCAGTGAGCATCCCCATCGGTGCTCTTACTGCTTACCGGGCACTCAAGAGGGCCGGAGCCTCGGCTGGGAAGAAGCTGCTGGTTTACGGTGCTTCAGGAAATACGGGGATACTTGCCATACAGTTCGCCAGGATCATGGGAATGGATGTTTACGGGGTATCGCGGAAGGACTGGGTCAGGGAATACGGCTGCACTGAAATCTTTGGAGACAGCAAGGTTCCGGACCAGTTCAGGGCAGATGTTGTGATGAATTCTCTTGGATCAATGTTCTGGGATGATGCGATGAAGCATATCCAGACAGGAGGAACACTGGTCTCGTTCGGGGTTCTCACAGGCAGGGAGGCCAGGCTGGACATAGCTTCCCTTTACACAAGAGAAGTGAGCATCATTGGATCAACTGGCGGCGACCTTAAAGACCTGACAGAAACTCTGGAGATAATGGAGACACACAAGGTCAGGGTGCCCGTAGCGAAGAGATTTGCATTCAATGATATTGGTGAGGCTCTGGAGGAATATTCCAGGATAAGGGATGGCAGGATAATAATCGAGTTTGCATAATTAATCCTGCTTCAGGTTTTTTAATATTCCAATTCTTTCATGGATGTTTCCGGAAAAAATGTAGGAAGCTGAAACCAGGATATCTGCACCGGCATCGGCGCATAACTTTCCAGTTTTATCGTTGATTCCACCATCCACCTCTATCTCGGTATCCAGTTCGTTCCTGTCTATATATGATCTTGCCTCCCTGATTTTGTCAACCGTACTGGCAATAAATTTCTGGCCGGAAAATCCGGGATGCACAGACATCAGGAGAAGTATCCTTGACTCCGGAAGGAGAGGCAAAGCTTCACTCAGGGGGGTCTCCGGATTTATGACAATGCCGAATTCTGCCCCGGAATCAGCAATATCTTTCCTGAGTTTCTTGAAGTTGACTAGGCATTCAGCATGGATAAGAAGAATATCAGAGCCTGCCTCTACAAATGATTTGTAGTACCGGTCAGGTCGATCAATCATAAGATGGGATTCAAGACGTTTTTTTGTCTTGCGCCTCACTGCACTGATCAGGTCCGGTCCCATTGTGAGATTGGGTACAAAATGCCCATCCATAACATCAAGATGATAGGAGTCTGCACCTGCCATGTCACATTTTTCAATCTCTTCCCCCAGCACTTCCAGTTTTGAGGATATAATGGATGGAGAAATTTTCATGAAAGGTGAAGCAACTGTTAATAGATTAACTTATAGCCGGGTGATATTCAGGCAGGGGCTGCAACAGCACTTTCGGGCTGCCATTCAATGGTTCATGGCAATGATTGTTCGTCATTAACATAATCACTGTTTCCAGTTATCATTCCTGAAAAATCCAGTGCAGAGGCAATATGAGGGAAATCCGGTAAAAAGCACCGGACCGATATATTACTACAAATCATAATATATCCGCAAATGTATCGAAATAGTTATATCCTAGTGGTCACATGAGTATTATTATCATGGGAACAAACGAAACTAAGAAAGTTAATACGATTTCCGGAAAATCATTCGAGGAGGTTAGAAACCAGCTGCTCAGAAGAACCATCAGACTGAAGGAGAGGGTGTCGCAGAGGTACGAAGAGCTCTACAACCAGTCTATGCTGGACCATGTCAGGAAGCTACTGGACGACCTGAAGAAAAAAGAAAGCGAGGATATCAGGCTCATAAGAAAGGCAATGGAAACAGGAACTATGAAGATGGGGGCAAATGATTCAACAGGCATTGATTATGGCATGCTTGATCATATTCTCTCCAGCGACCTGGATGATCCGAATCCCAACGATCTGGGAAGCGTTCTGCTTTCAGCAATAAAGATGTCCAACGATCTCCAGAAGGTTCTCAGCATAATGTCAGAGGAATACAAGGGCCCATCTTCAAGCAACGTTTTCAGGAAACTTGCGGAACATGAAACAGAAAACAAGAACAGGCTGTCAGAAATTTACGACGAGATGATCAATAAAGATTATTGGTGATCTTAACATTTCCATAAAGTGTTCAGTGAAATTGATCTTCCGCAATTAAAGAATATTATCCGGGAAGGCAGGACATTTATTCTTGACGTAAAGGCTGAATGGTGCCACCCATGCCGCCTGATTGAGAAATACCTGATTCCACTCAGTTCCGAATATCCTGAAATGGATTTCTATTCCATAGACTATGAAAAAGATACTTCAGTTTTTGATTTTCTTGAAATAGGGACCGTTCCGTACATCATTTTATTTAACAGGGGGAAAATTGAACGGCGTGTGCGGGGATATGTGAGGGAAGATACTTTCAGAACAATCATGAAAGAAACATATCCTTGATTTTCCAGAATATTCGGGCATGCGCTGGAGTTCCGCCATGTGACCCGGTTAAACCGGAATCACGGGCAGGGTATGTGTAAGGGTAATTCTTTCTAACCGCCGTCAGGGCAGAACATGTTTTCAGTTTCGGTCACATGGACAGTGGGTTTTCTGTGCATTGCGGCATCAAACCCGTGAATGCATTTCAGATTACCAGTCGGATCATGGAAGAGAAAACATAAAGGCGGGAATGCAGAAGAATGTCACTAAAAAGTTTTAATTTCCGTTTGGCTTATTGTATTATGTCTGACCCGCAGAATTATTATTCCAGGAAACTTGAAGAAATAAGGCATATGAATCCAAAATCCAATGAGGATTATGAAAGGTGGAAATCAACAATACTTGATCCGTGGAACAGCAAAACTGGTTATGTTGACGGGGAGCATACAAACTCTTCCGGCATTCCCATTAAGGAATTTTACTCCAGTGCAGATCTTCCACAGGACACTGAAAAGAAGCTTCTGGGCTACCCAGGTGAGTTTCCATTCACCAGGGGCGTTTACCCAAATATGTACCGTGGTCGGCTCTGGACAATGAGGATGTTCTCTGGCTTTGGAACACCAGAGGATACAAACCGCAGGCTGAAATACCTCATCAAGCACGGTGAATCAGGCCTGAGCATAGCATTTGACATGCCAACTCTCTATGGATTCGACTGCGACAACCCCAGGTCAGACGGCGAGATTGGCAAGTGCGGGGTTAATGTAACTTCCCTCAAGGACATGGAGATCATATTCAGGGGCATCGATCTCAGCAAGGTTAGCACCTCAATGACAATAAATGCGCCAGCAGCAATACTCACAGCGATGTATATAGCCGTTGGAAAAAAGAAGAAGATCCCTGTGTCAGTTCTTGCCGGCACCGTGCAGGCAGACATACTGAAGGAATATATCGCGCAGAAGGAATGGATATACCCGCCGGAGGCACATCTGCGCCTCATCAGGGACATGATGACCTACTGCACGGAAAATATGCCAAAATGGAATTACATCAGCATATCGGGGTACCATATACGTGAAGCCGGATCAAGCGCTGCGCAGGAACTGGCATTTACTCTTGCGGACGGTTTCTATTACGTGGATATGGGAATCAAGGCCGGCCTGGCCGTGGATGATTTCGCGCCAAGGCTCTCATTCTTCTTCAATTCGTCAATTAACTTCTTTGAGGAGATTGCCAAGATGAGGGCTGCCCGCAGGATCTGGGCAACAGTCCTGAAGGAGAAATACGGTGCCAAAAAATCCAGAACCCTCCTGCTAAGGTTCCACACACAGACGTCAGGTTACACACTGACCTGGCAGCAGCCACTGAACAATATAATAAGGACAACAATAGAGGCAATGGCAGCCGTGCTTGGAGGAACGCAGAGCCTTCACACAAATTCATACGACGAGGCATGGGCCCTGCCCTCCGAGGATGCAGTGAAGATTGCACTGAGGACGCAGCAGATAATTGCGGAGGAAACGGGGATTCCTGACGTCATAGATCCACTTGGCGGATCCTATTACATGGAGTGGCTCACGGACAGGATGGAGGAGGAGGCCTACAGGTATTTCGATGAAATAGAGAAGATGGGCGGCATACTTGAGGCGGTCAAGGCTGGCTATATACAGAAGGAAATTGCCGCTACCTCATACAGGAGGCAGATTCGCCTTGAGGAGGGGAAAGAGGTGATGGTAGGCGTTAACAAATACACGGAGAAGGAGGAACAGCCACTGAACATTCTGAAGATAAGCAAGGCCGCCCAGAAGCAGCAGCTTGACCGCATAAAGGCAGTGAGGAAAAGCAGGGACGAGAATGATGTGAGAAATGCCCTGGACCAGCTGGAGGAAGCAATGAGAAAGGATGATGTTAATACCATGCCGTATATACTGAAGGCAGTTGAGGCATACGCAACCATAGAGGAGATTTCAAATGTCGGAAGGAAAGTCTTT